>NZ_JACGVN010000012.1:0-145066 GCF_014077245.1 Colwellia sp. BRX8-9 | reverse complement strand
TAGCTTTGCTTAGCGCTTTTTTTGCTGCTGAGTCAGCTGCCTTTTTCTCTAGTAATTTTTTCTTTCTTTGTCGCTCAAGTGCTTTAATACGTTTTTCTTCTTTAGCACGTTTTACCCTAGCGGAAGCCACTTGTTGTTCCAAGTCTTTTAACTGTTGGGCATCATCAAGTTTTTTTTGCTTAATTTTATTAACTTGTGCTTCAATTTTACTTTTATCAACAATAGTTGCCTGAATAGTCTGTACTTGTACAACTTTGGGCGCCACTTTGGGTTCGCTGTCAAAATCGCCCATCAATAATACCGCAGCTAATACGATATGTAATAAGAAACTCAACGATAATGCGATAGCAAATTTTCGGCTCATTAATTATTTAGCTCCAGGGTCTGTCATTAAACCAACCGATGGAACACCTGCTTTTTGTTGTAATAACACCATTAGTTGTATCACAGCATCATAAGAAACAGCACCATCACCGTTAACAACGACTGGCGTGTCAGGTTCAACTTTTAAATGGGCAGCAACCAGTGTTGCCACTTGTTCAGCTGACATGGGTTCATTCTTACTGGTACCGACCGCTAAATAATAATTACCGTCGGCATCAACGGAAGCGACTAAAGGGGGTTTTGACTCTTTATCAAGCGCTTCAGCATCGGCCTTAGGAAGGTTAACTTTCACACCTTGAGTGATCAATGGTGCGGTAACCATAAAAATAATCAATAACACCAACATAACATCAATGTAAGGAACAACATTGATTTCAGCAACTTTACGGCGTCTTACTCTTTTATACATAAGATATTACTCCGTTTATGCTGATGGTTCACTGGTACTTTGACGTTGTAAAATACTGGAAAATTCTTCCATAAAATTACCGTAGCCATTTTCTAATTTTTCAACATGGTGGCTAAAACGATTAAAAGCGATCACTGCTGGAATTGCAGCAAATAAGCCCATTGCCGTGGCAATTAATGCTTCAGCAATACCCGGAGCAACCATAGCAAGTGTTGCTTGCTCAACAGCGCCAAGTGCAATAAACGAATTCATAATCCCCCAAACAGTACCAAACAAACCTATGTACGGACTAATAGAACCCACGGTCGCCATAAATGGCAAGTGTGTTTCAAGATGGTCAACTTCACGTGAAAGTGCAACGCGCATTGCTCGATGAGTTCCGTCAACAATCGCTTGTGGTGAATCCATATTGCTTTTTCGTAAACGGGCAAATTCTTTAAAGCCTGATACAAATAAACTTTCAATACCGGTGGCAGGACCTTTAGACGAAACTTCATTATAGAGTTTACTTAGGTCTGCTCCGCTCCAAAACTTATCTTCAAAGATTTTCATTTGTGCCTGTGCGTCGTTAAGTGCTTTTCGACGTTGAAATATCATCGCCCAACATGCAATAGAAAAACCTAGTAGAATTAACATTACACTTTTAACTAACAAACTGGCTTGAAGGAATAAATCAAATATAGAAATTTCAGCTGACACGTTTTAACGCTCCTAATATTTTTTCGGGAATAGCACAGGGTTTAGCAAGTGCTAAGTTAACACAAGCAATTTGGACAACAACAGCACAAATAAGCTTATTTTGCTGATCACTAATTTGTTGAGTAAAAACCAGACTGGCGCGTTTCAATTCGCTAATCCATGAGGTAACAATAAGTAAATCATCTAAGCTGGCTGAAGCTACATTATCCATTTCCACTCTTCTGACCACTAAACCAATGTTTTGTTCTAAAAAAGATGATTGATTAGCGTTTAATTCTCTCAACCACTCAGTACGTGCACGTTCACAAAACTTTAAATAGTTTGCATGATAAACAATACCGCCGGCATCCGTATCTTCATAATATATCCTAACTGGATAAACGTGTTTAATATCTGGCATGAGTTGTATGATGTAAAACGCTCAGTGCATCGTTATTTGTATTTTTATCGTTAAAAATAAAATTCGAGACACTCAATTATAATTTCTTCTATATTAATGATAATAACTTCTGACGACAAGCGTTTAGTGGTAATCGAATGTAACATTTTGAAAAATAGTTTCTAGTGGAGAATTACCAGTTTGTACCGTGCTGATTAAAGACACACCAAAAAAGTAACATTAGTTTTTCTAATGCGAAATATCTAATTTTTTTATCTTGTATAAATAGAACACTTACTCTAAAATCCGCTTGTTGTTCTAGCTAGCGTAATAATTATTCAAGTTTATCTTCACTGATATAACGGGGTAGTTGATAGCCAGACAATTTGAATAGATTTTATCTCTTCTCTCTGACATGTTTATTGGAACCCTATTTCCTCTTATCAACTTAATTTATAAGTTGGCCCACATAATTTATGTGGGCTTTTTTTTACCTAAAATTTGATATAACGATGTGGATTGGTTATTAAACCGGCTTATCTAAACCAAAATGCTGGTAAGCACGTTCAGTTGCTATACGCCCGCGCGGTGTTCTTTGCAGGAAACCTTGCTGAATAAGATAAGGTTCAATAACATCTTCAATTGTTTCACGCTCTTCGCCAATGGCTGCTGCGACATTATCAAGACCAACAGGACCGCCCATAAATTTATCAATAATCGCTTGCAATAATTTCCGGTCCATTAAATCAAAACCTTGATCATCAACCTCTAACATATTTAGTGCTTTAGCGGCCGTTGCTTGGCTAACAATGCCTTGCGTTTTCACATCAGCATAGTCACGGACTCGACGTAATAACCGATTAGCTATTCTTGGTGTGCCACGAGAGCGCTTGGCCACTTCAAATGCGCCTTCTTCATCAATAGGTAGCTTGAGAAAGTAGGCTGAACGTTTAACTATTTCAGTTAAATCTTTAGTGTTATAGAACTCAAGTCGTTGCACAATGCCAAAACGGTCTCTCAGTGGCGAGGTTAAGGCGCCGGCACGGGTCGTTGCACCAATCAAGGTAAATGCCGGTAAGTCTAATTTTATTGAACGAGCAGCGGGCCCTTCTCCAATCATGATATCTAGCTGATAATCTTCCATTGCGGGGTAAAGGATTTCTTCAACCACAGGACTTAGACGATGAATTTCGTCAATGAAGAGCACATCATTTTCTTCGAGGTTAGTCAGTAAAGCCGCTAAATCTCCGGCTTTTTCTAAGACAGGACCGGAAGTTGTGCGGATATTCACGCCCATCTCATTAGCAACAATATTGGCAAGTGTGGTTTTACCTAAACCAGGAGGACCAAATATCAATAAATGATCGAGTGGTTCATCGCGCTTCTTTGCTGCCGCGATAAAAATTTCCATTTGAATTTTGACATGATCTTGTCCAGTATAATCGGCTAGTAGTTTAGGACGAATAGCACGATCAATGGTTTCTTCTTCTGGCTGGGCAGTAGGTTCAATAAGACGATCAGCTTCTATCATTATTTTCTCTTGTGTCTTTGCTTATTTAAATACGGCTAAGTGAGTATTGTCAGGCCGATGTTAATATTAGCAGCCTGTTATTTACGTGTTAGCTTTATCTACATTTTATCAATGCAGTAGATATTAAAGCATTGACTTTAATGCGTCACGAATAAGATCTTCACTCGTTGATTCTGCTTTAAATACGTTTCGTATCGACTTTTCAGCTTGTTGCTGACTGTAGCCTAAAGAAACTAATGCGTTAATCGCATCACCTTTTGCATTAGTCACAAAAGTATTTTCATGATGAAGCTCAATCGGAAGTGTTCCCGATGCTAATGGCGATGCCGTATGAGTGACTTGCCAATCTTTTAAACGGTCGCGCATTTCAATAAGTAAACGTTCAGCTGTTTTTTTCCCAACGCCTGGTATTTTTACAATGCTGGTCAAGTCGTCATGAGCAACACAGCTAACAAATTGGTCTGCAGACATACTTGAAAGTATGGCAAGGCCTAATTTAGGGCCAACGCCATTAACTTTAATAACCAGTCTAAATAATCTACGTTCGATTTTATTAGCAAAGCCATATAATAATTGCGCATCTTCACGGACCACAAAGTGCGTATAAATAATCGCTTGTTCGTTTAATTCAGGTAAGGCATAAATACTGGTCATTGGCATAGTAACTTCGTAGCCAATTCCCCCGCACTCAATTAAGACTTCTGGTGCTAATTTTTCTAATAATGTTCCACGTAAACGACCAATCACAGCTAAAACCTTCTCTACATTAACTTTTGGCAACCATACCACTATATATTTATACAGTAAAGTCGCTTGCGTGGTTTATCGTAATCGTCCACGGACGATTTTACTAACCTGCCCCGCCATTTTTGCAAGAGTATCATGGCTATGCGCATGACAAAGCGCAATAGCGAGTGCATCGGCAGCATCCGCTTGCGGCATAGCAGGCAGTTTTAAAATAGATTTCACCATGTGTTGTACTTGGCTTTTATCGGCGGCGCCCGTACCAACAACCGATTGTTTTATCTGTCTGGCTGAGTATTCTGCAACCGGTAAGCCTTTATTGGTTGCCGCAACAATAGCAGCTCCTCGCGCTTGCCCCAACTTCAACGCGCCACCAGGATTAACGCCCATGAAAACTTGTTCTATAGCAAAAAGTTCGGGAGAAAATTGCAGGATCAACTCAGAAACACCAGCAAAAATAGTTTGTAGACGCAGGCTAAAGTCATCTTCCTCTTTATTGCCCGCATATGCTTTTATACAGCCACTGCCCAAATATGAGATTTTGCGACCTTCTTTTTTTATAACACCGTAACCGGTAATACGTGAGCCAGGATCGATACCTAGGATTATGGTCAAATTGAGTTCTCTTATTTAATAGTATTTTTAACGAAAGCAGGAATGGCTTAAAAGAGTATCGAGATTATGCGTTGAAGTCAGTTAAATGGCAATGTCGTCGTTCATTTTGACAATGAACGTTATGCAGATAAGAACTGTTATTCAGATACTGAAATGAATTCAGCATGACGACAGGAGCCCTAGTACATCCTCAGCTCGTGCATCTATGCTTCGCTCTACCTTCTGCATAAATGCGGTCGTGACCATTCGTCGTTCGTTGCAATCCATGGCGCCACAACATTGCCTAGAGGGCTCAGGGTCTATGATTTACCAGAACAAAAATGACCTGTACAAAGCAATAATACAGTGAAGGCATGGTTGCCTAAGAACTGTTATGACCGTACATTCTATAGATAAAAAAAGCAGCTAATTAGCTGCTTTTTATCGAACGCTGATTATTTATAAACTATTCAGCTAAAGGTTCTTCTTTCTTTTCAGCTTTAGGTAAACAAGCGATGCCCAGTTCAACAAGCTGTGCTGGATTTGCTTTACCCGGTGCATTGGTTAATGGACAAGCCGCTGTGGTTGTTTTTGGAAAAGCCATAACATCACGAATTGATGATGCGCCAGTCATTAACATTACTAGGCGGTCTAAACCAAACGCTAAGCCAGCGTGTGGTGGAGCACCATACTGAAGTGCTTCAAGTAAAAAGCCAAATTTTTCTTGCGCTTCTTCGTCACTAATACCCAAAATTCTAAAAACTGCAGCTTGCATATCTTGGTTATGAATACGTACCGAACCGCCGCCTAATTCACAGCCATTTAACACCATATCGTAAGCATCAGAAAGCGCGCCAACAGGGTTAGCTTCTAATGCTTCAGCCGTTAAATTAATAGGTGCGGTAAACGGGTGATGAATTGCATGCATGCCGCCATCAGCTTCTTCAAACATTGGGAAGTCAACAACCCACAATGGTTTCCAATCACCTTGTAATAATTCTAAATCTTCGCCTAGTTTAAGACGCAATGCACCAAGTGATTCAGTAACAACATTGTACTTGTCGGCGCCAAAGAAAATAATATCGCCTGTTTTAGCATTAGTACGTGTTAATAACGCTTTTACCGCTTCTTCATTTAAGAACTTCAAGACCGGCGATTGTATGCCGTCAATACCAGTACTTAAGGCTGCGTCAACATCATTAACTTTTAACCAAGGCATGCCTTTAGCACCATAAATGCCAACATACTTAGTCAGTTCGTCAAGACCTTTGCGTGAGAATTTTGCAGCACCACCCGGAACACAAATTACCGATACACGGCCTTTTTCGTCGTTTGCGGGTCCAGAGAAAACTTTAAACTCTACATCTTTAACAATATCAGCAACATCCACTAATTCTAGTGGATTACGTAAATCAGGTTTATCTGAACCAAAACGTGTCATTGCCTCTAAATAAGTCATACGAGGGAATGTGCCTAAATCAACATTCATCAAATCTTTAAATAATTTAACGATCATCGTTTCAGCAACATTCATCACTTGCTCGCTGCTCATGAATGACGTTTCAATATCTATTTGAGTAAATTCAGGCTGACGGTCAGCGCGTAAATCTTCGTCACGAAAACATTTAACAATTTGATAGTAACGTTCCATACCCGACATCATTAACAATTGTTTAAACAACTGAGGTGACTGCGGTAAAGCAAAGAACTGACCTTTATGTGTGCGACTTGGTACTAAATAGTCACGTGCACCTTCAGGTGTTGCCGCAGTTAAGATAGGTGTTTCAATATCTAAAAAGCCCTGCCCTTCTAAGGACGTTCGCACTGCCGATGTTACTTTTGCACGAAAGCGCATACGTTCTGTCATCTCGCTACGACGTAAATCTAAATAGCGATATTTTAAACGTTGTTCTTCTGAATTATTTTGGTTGGAATCAAGTGGTAATGGTGCAGACTTATTTAAAATAGTCAGCTCTAACCCTAAAATTTCAATAGCACCGGTTTTCATGTCTTTATTAATTTGACCTTCAGGTCGGGCACGCACCTTGCCTTTAATTTGAACACAAAATTCATTACGTAAGGTATTCGCTTTCGCTATAACTTCAGGTAAATCTGGATCATAAACGACTTGTACCATACCTTCACGATCACGTAGATCTAAAAAGATCACCGCACCTAAGTCTCGACGACGGTTAACCCAGCCGCATAAAGTAATTTCTTTGCCAATGTGAGATTCGTTCACATCACCACAATAAAGATCGCGCATGTCTGTTGTCCTGATAATACTAACTAGCTCATGCAAAGTATTAGCATGGCAATCGTTAGGATGGAAAATTGCCGACATTATAAAGGAATATGACGACAAAAAAAGCATTAAGGGGAATAGTGACCGTAAAATGATTAAAAAATATTTTACGGATGATAAAATAGTTTGGTTTTATTTATTTAGCTGCGTATGTCTCTGAGTTAAAGACATAATGATTTTTTCCATTTGCCTTAACCCTATACATTAACGTATCAGCAATTTTTAGCAGGTCATTATCTGTCACGCCATCATCGGGATACATAGCAATACCAATACTACAACCAATATTAACCCGTTCCACCGACAATTCAAAAGGCTGCTGCATCAGCTTTAATACTTTGTCGGCAATATAAGCGGCTTCACTTTTTTGATGCAAACCTGTTAGCAGTAGAACAAATTCATCACCACCGAAACGAACAACTGTATCTGACTGTCGAACACAACTTTTTAGTTTATTAGCCACTTTGACTAACAGTTCATCGCCAACATCATGGCCATGGGTATCATTGATAGTTTTAAAACCATCAAGATCGAGAAATAAAACGGCCATTTGTAATTGTTGGCGCTGATGGAAGCTAATGGCAGTATTGATCCGGTCTTTTAGCAATACTCGGTTGGCTAACCCGGTTAATTCATCATGGGTCGCCATATGTTTCATTTTTTCTTCAAGCAATTTACGCGTTTTTATTTCACCATATAAGCGCCTATTCCACATTATTATCGCAATAATAATAATGAGAATAAGTACACCAATTTGTGCTGAGACTCGCATGACAACATCTTTATTAAACCCTGTTTCTATATTCACTCCAAACCAGCGGTCATAAATTTTCTGTTTTTCATTCTCAGAAATAGTCAATAAGGTTTTGTTTATGATTTGTTGTAATTCAAGCCAATCGGGTCTAATGGCAAAGTGACTGCTGTCCCTTTGCAATTCTTCCAACACTGACATATCTAAAACACTGAGACTTTCTCGTTTCATTAATTCAGAAGCCGACGCTATATTAGAAATAAAACCGTCAACCTTACCTTGCTGAACGGCAAGTAGACCCTCATTGTGAGTATCAACGAGTTTTAACGATATTAATGGGTGTTCTTTTCTAATAGCAGACGATAGATAGTAGCCTTTAATAACGGCTAATGTTTTACCATGAAAACTGTTAAGTGTCAGTTGAGAGCCCAATTGACGTTGGTGTAAAATGACCCAAGGCATACTCCAATAAGGTTGAGTAAATAGAACCTGTTTCTTTCGCTCTTGCGTCACAGAAATACTGGCAAGCATATCAATTTTTTCCTCGACTAATCCTTGATATAAGTCATTCCAGCTATCAAAAAATGTAAATTCAAACGCTAAAGCAGAGCGATCTGATATCAACTTAAGTACATCGGGGTTGATACCTGTTACTTGGCCTTTTGCATTAACAAATTCCATTGGCATCCAGTTTTTAACCAGTCCAACATTTACTTTTTGATTTTGTTCTAGCCATAATTGTTCAGACTGAGATAAGCTCACTTTTTCAGCAGAGCGAACAAAATAGCCGTTATTTTTATCGATAAGCCAATTTCTCTCGAGTCTAATAAGTTGCTCAATAGGAATATTGTTAAAGCCTTCGTTAATCAATTCAACCAATTTATCATTACCCTTTTTTACTAAGGAATAAACTGGTGTTGGGAAAGTAACATTTTTTAATTGATAAAATGAAGATTGTAAATTGCTTTCTATTAAACGGGCATTTAGGTATTCTTGAGCACTGACCATAGCATCAACATTGCCTAATTCAGCCTGATGAAGAAGTTCATTAGCTGTCTGGTAAACCTGAACTTTTAGATTAGGGTACCTCTTAGTTAAGGTGTTTTCATAAGTAGTCCCCGCTAAAATACCTATTCTTTTACCTTGTAAGTCTTTCAATGAATAAACATTATCAATTCGGGTAGAAACAAACACGCCAGCATCAACACCATAAATTTGTGAAGCGATCTGTAATTTATTATTAAAATTTTCGGCTGAATAACCAATATGTATATCGACATCACCGCCTTGTAACATCGCTAATTCTTGTGATGGAGATTGAGCAATAAATTCAATTTCAATGCCACTTTCTTTCGCCCATAAACGCCATAAATCAATAAATAAACCTTGCGGTTGCCCCGTAGGAGACACCGCCATATAAGGCGGTGCTTGTGTTAGGAAGCTTAATAACAATGTTTTACTACTTTTCTCTCGTCCTAACCATTTTTTTTCTATTAGCGATTTTTCGGCAACCGTAATTTTATCAAAACCTTCAACGATAAAGTCTTTTAACAACGTATTCTCTATTGATGTGGCGGCTACATATTCACCTTGATAGAAACTAATTCTTTTGTAAGGTGGGTATTGTTTATTTAATTCAAAATACTCACTAAAAAGTTTAGAAGGTTTTTCAACGTCCGTATAAACCATTATTTCGTTAGCTAATGCCGCTTGATATAAGACATGGCGATTTTCGTATAAACGTAATTTAAGGTGTGGATATTTTTCTAAAATGATTGCGGCATGACTTGACCCGCGAACCGAACCAATAATGTAAGGTGACAATTGGCTAATTTCAGTTAAATTAGTAAAATCTCTATGGGTATAAAAATAGAAATCGTGATAGAAAAATGACGGTGTAAGCAATAATTCTTTACTGCGCTCTACTGTTTTAGTCATTCCGCCATGAATGTCAACTTCACCTGATTGAACCTGTGATAATGTTGATAACCAGTCCGTGGTAATAAATTCAATTTTAACACCTTGTCGCTCTGCCCATAGCTTCCAAAGATCGGGCATTAAGCCATCCGCCTGTCCTTTGTCATTGAGGAACATATAAGGATAGCTGGTTTTGTTTATCGCTATTGTGAGTGGCTTTGCTGAGATTTCAAAACGTTCATTGTTTGCTTGCACTGTTATAGCAAAACACATCACCAGTAAGATTAGACAACGAACAAAATAATTGAGTTGCAACAGCAATTCCTTAATGGTTAAAGTGGATGAAATAACAACGATTATAGACCTTATTCGTCATAAGTTGCAGGGTAAATTTTAGCTTTAACTACTAAAAAGTACGCAATACTACCCTATGACAATAAATTTGGGTTAAAATAACGCAAAATTGATATTTAAATACCAAGACAAGTTCAGCCTAATGAAACCATCAGAACCCGATTTAATTTTTTCAAAAAAACAAAGCCAAATTAAAGATTTTACTTTTGACGCACATGTTGTCGAAGTTTTTCCTGATATGATTTCCCGCTCTGTACCTGGTTATAATACCATTATTGATACCATTGGCCGCTTAAGTCAGCGTTTTGTCACTGACAATAGTCATGTGTATGACCTAGGATGCTCACTCGGCGCCGCAACGATAGCCATGCGTAAAGCGATCACCGCGAAAAACTGTAAAATTATAGGTGTTGATAATTCTTCTGCCATGGTTGAGCGCTGTAAAATGCATGTTAGTGCATTCAAAGGTGCTACACCGGTAGAAATTATTGAAGGGAATATTTTAGATATTGAGATTGAAAACGCTTCAATGGTAGTACTTAATTTCACCTTACAGTTTATTGAGCCAGAAATACGCTCGACATTAATAGATAAAATAGCCAAGGGCTTAAAACCTGGTGGCTTATTGTTATTATCAGAAAAAATATCAGCTGATGATAAGATCTGTAATGAACTACTTGTCGATTTGCATCTCGACTTTAAACGCGCCAACGGTTATAGCGAACTAGAAATAGCCCAAAAACGTACCGCTATTGAAAAAGTTATGCGCATTGATAGCTTACCCGAACATATTGCACGCTTAGAAAATGCTGGTTTCAACCATCAAACGCCTTGGTTCCAATGTTTTAACTTTTTTTCACTCATCGCCATTAAGTAACTTTATTCATGTCATTCAATAAATTTTATCAAGAAATAGCTCAAAACCGCCTAAGCCATTGGTTAAACACTCTTCCTGCGCAACTTAGCCAATGGAAAAAAGAACAATTGCATGGCGAGTTTGCCCATTGGCAAAAAACCTTAACCGCTTTACCAAAGACGACACCATCAGTCGTTAATATCAGTGACGGTGTTACAGTCGGTAAAAAAGAAGATATTACTGAAGGTGAATATAAGCGTTTAGAAAATTTACTGAAAAAATTTAAACCCTGGCGTAAAGGCCCTTACCATATCCATGGTTTGCATATAGACACTGAATGGCGCTCCGATTTCAAATGGGATCGTTTAAAAGAGCATATTAGCCCACTTAACAATAAATACGTTTTAGATATTGGTTGTGGCAGTGGCTATCACTTATGGCGTATGCGCGGTGATGGAGCTAAATTTGTTGTTGGCATAGACCCAACACAATTATTTTTTACACAATTTAATGCTATTCAGCACTTTGTTAATGACCCTAAAGTCAACTTATTGCCGTTAGGTGTAGAACAATTACCTGAGCTTAATGCCTTTGATACCGTATTTGCCATGGGTGTTTTATACCATCGCCGTTCTCCTATTGATTTTCTTTACCAATTAAAAGCACAGTTAGTAAAGGGTGGCGAGTTAGTGCTAGAAACTTTAGTGGTTGATGGTGATGAACATACCGTTTTAGTGCCTGGCGAACGCTATGCTAAAATGCGTAATGTCTGGTTTTTACCTAGTTGTGATGCGATGTGTGCATGGCTTTCGCGATGTGGATTTAAAAATATACGGGTGGTCAATACCGATATCACTGCACTTGATGAACAACGAAAAACTGACTGGATAGATACTGAGTCACTGGCTGATTTCCTTGACCCTGACGATAACAGTAAAACAATAGAAGGTTACCCCGCGCCAAAACGTGCTATTTTTATTGCTAATACTTAAGTTGTCGAGATAAGTAGTCTGTTAATTATCTGCAGAGTATATTTAGGTAGTGACTTTTATTATTTAAGTATGTGATTATGATAGGTAAAAAATTTAACACAATTAAGATAAAAGGGTGTCTATGAACGAACTTTGGTCGCAGCGAAAACTAGCTAGTGTTGCAAAACGTCTAAATGATCACCGTAGCCCTTTTCAGCGTGATCGTGCGCGTATACTCCATTCTGCTGCTTTTCGTCGCTTACAGTCTAAAACCCAAGTGATGGGCAGTGGACAAAGTGATTTCTATCGAACACGTCTTACCCATTCATTAGAGGCAGCGCAAATTGGCTCAGGAATTAGTGCCCAATTAAGAAACAAGCATGCACAATTATCTGCTGAGCTTTTTCCTGATGATGAGAACTTAATTGAATCTATTTGTTTAGCCCACGATATTGGTCACCCTCCATTTGGGCACGGTGGTGAGGTTGCTCTTAATTATATGATGCGTAACCATGGCGGCTTTGAAGGCAATGGGCAAACTTTTCGCATTGTTTCACACTTAGAGCCCTTTAGTGAGTTTTATGGGATGAATTTATCTCGCCGAACATTATTAGGCTTAATAAAATACCCACAACTATTAACCGAGTTAACACAATTACCTTTACCTGTTGCTCCGCACAGTTTTAGACAATTAAAAGCGGCTGACTGGCATCCTGCCAAAGGCTTATATAATGATGACACTGAAATGTTTGATTGGGTTTTATCGCCATTATCTGCTGATGATCGCGCTCTTTTTCAATCAATAAAAAAAACCAAAAACAAACATAACAAAACAATATTTAAATCACTCGATTGTTCAATTATGGAGCTCGCTGACGATATAGCTTACGGTATTCATGACCTAGAAGACGCAATAGTTACAGGTGTAGTCAGCCAGCAAGATTTTGAACAAGAAGTTATCACTAAACTTAAAGCAATCGATGAACCTTGGTTGAAAGATTATTGTCAACGTTTAACAGCAAAGCTTTTTAATGAACAACACTACATTCAAAAAGAAGCGATTGGCGGCTTAGTCAATTATTTAATTACCGAAATATATTTAGCTGATTTAAATGAAAACTCGACAATAAGCTTTACTGAACCCTTATTACGTTACAACGCTAAGCTACCAGTTAATGCCGCGAAGGCACTACAGATATTCAAAGACTTTGTCTTCTCATTTGTTATTAAACAAACCAGTATTCAACAACTCGAATATCGTGGGCAACAAATAGTAATGGAGTTATTTGAAGCACTGGCCAGTGATCCCACTCGATTATTGCCTAAACATACCAAGCGGCGTTGGCTTTATGCAAAAACGCATAACTTGAACGAACATCGAGTAATTGCTGATTATGTCTCAGGGATGACGGATGACTATGCTACTCATCTTTATCAGCGACTGTTCCTGCCCAGTGGTTCATTCCCACTAAGTGAGCGCTAACTCTAAGCAAAAAAATGAAGCTAGATATTGACTCGGCTTCATTGTTTACTGTGCGCGCTAAAAGTAAAACGGTCGATACTGATAAAAATTAGCGTAATAGATAAAGCTTAATTCAACCTTGCTGATAGAGTGAACAAACAGCACCTGCGGGATCTTTAATCACCACATGCTTATCTTTACCTACCTGCTTTATTTCAGTGAGCAATTCGCCGCCAAGCTCGATAACATTTGCAACGGCAGCGTGAATATCTTTAACTAAAAAATAAGGTAACCATGTCGCAGGCATACTAGCATTCACTCCTTTAGCATGACAAATACCACTGATCGCTTCACCGCTATCAGGACTCTTCATGACATAATCGTTATGATCGCCCATCGCCACGTTTTCAACTTGCCAACCAATAACGCGCTGGTAAAAATCTTTCACCTCAGTGGCATTGTCTACCGTTAAATCTAACCAAGCCATTTCACCTATTTTGTCACTCATTTTATTTCTCCACTGATTCAATTATTTTTGGGTTTCTTGGATAATACTTTTCAGGCAAGGTGCTTATATGTTCAAAATATCGGGTATCTTTATAGGGTAACTTCATAAAGCCTGATATTCCCTGACCTTGAATTGTTGGTAATAGCGTAATAATTTCAGCTAAACACTCGGCAAATTCTTGCTTTTTTTCATGGTTAAGTAACATTAAATAACTATGAATTTTTAAGTGAGTGGGCAAGACTTCAAAAATAATGCAGCCAGTATGATGAATTAGATTTAAACGTCCTAATACAGCCATTATCTCATCGGGTAGATAGAGGTATTCATCGGGGTCTTTACCGTCTTCAAAGTATGAATGCAAACGTGTAATATCATCTACCTCAGCAACATCACTGATCTCAAATGAAAACTCCTGTCCCAACTCAGCAATGAAGTCGTGCTCACTACTTTGTCTTTCGACATGCAAAGTATTTCTGGCATTAAATAAACAACTCTTAAACATACCAACGCGGTGAATACCTTGAGCGAGATGCACCATATTATTGACAGCACTTTGAAAAGAAGCATTAAGATTAGGGTCAAACAAGGTTAAATTAGAATCAATATAAACACCATCGGCCTGCCAACGTATCGCTAAACCACCAACCACAGGAAAATTACCTAGCCGGCCAACTGCGGCAATAAATGCTTTTTCGGTATCGCCCATGCCCATCAAAAAGTTTTTGTAATATTTTTCTAGTTGCGCATCATCAATCTCGTTTAACTCATCACTCTCGGTAGACTCTCTTAAAAAAGATTTTCTCGAACCGTAAACCACAGTATCAAAAATTTTGTCTGTTTTAGATTTTAACCAAACAGGAATAAGTAATTTAGCATCGAAAGCCGTATGCTTTTTGGCCATGACCATGCGTTTTAAATAAGGTAACTGTTTAAAAAAGTAATCACCGGCGCTATTACGTGTTTTTAGATCGTCGCTGAGCATAGCATCAATAATTTTCGCCAGTAACTTTGGTAAACCCAATGAAAGCGGAGAAATAACCTGATGACCATATCGACACGATTGACCTGACGCAATCGCATAAATAGTTGCCGCTAACCCCTGCTCATCAAAGCGTGGCGAAGACATTGCGCCACTTATTTGGTCTTGACCAATAAAGTAAACATCACCTAAACGCGCATTAGTATTTTGCAAATCGCTACTCATTAAGTCCATGACACTATTCGCGGTATTTTGCCCAGTAGCATCTAGCTGCGCAACAACAGCAGAGCCCCAGTCGACTAAGTAAACCTTGCCCGTTTTTTCATTAAAAACAACATTCGAGGGTTTAATATCCCCATGAACATAGGGTTTCCCTTTGCTGTGTTTTTTAGGGTTGCGTAAATAAAGCAAAATTTCAGCGAGTTGAATCGCGATATTAACGACAAGTTCAGGCGCTAACGGCCCATGCTGTTGAGAATATTTTTCTAAATCGATGCCCGGCGCTCGTTCCATATGCACGATAGATTGGCGCTTAATTTTGTAATATTTAACAACTTTAGGGATGCGTCGATGCGATAGCTCTCCTTGAATTTCAGCTTCTTCTGCTAGTCTGTCTTGTACGTGTTGCGGTAAATTCATTCGTGAAAATTTGAAAACAAAGGCATTCCCTAAGTCATCATCACCATTAAACACAAACCCATAGGCGCCCTTTCCCAATAAGGCGATATTTTTATAGCCCAGTAAACTTAATTGCTGCTGACATAATTCAACCCAAACTTTTAATTTAGTAGCGTCTTTAGTGTTTAATAAGTAAACCGATTGCTCTTCGGCAATATAAAAATGTTGCAGTTTATTTTCGTGCACGTGATTTCCTAACAATGCTTGCTCTGCTAAAAAGTATATCTTTAAAGTGACTTGATGTTAACTCAAAGCTCCCGCTTAAATTTAAGCGCTTGAAAGATAATTCTATTGAGGTAATATCTTTAAAAAATAATAAAACATAGATAAAAGGATTTATATGAATTTACTAAAAGCACTGATACTTTTGGCCATCGGTGCAGCACTCGGTTATGGCATTTCGTCGACCACAAGAAGTCATCAAAATAATTCGAGGTTGCCCGCGGTAATAGCTGTTGAAACATCATCAACCTTAAAAAAGACAGTAGACCTACAAGAGCAAGCGACTCCCCTTGTACAAACTCAACCACAAGTCATCAATCACAAGCCAGCACCCCTTGCTATTGCTGACAATGATGAAGTGTTGACTCAGCAATACCTTGATTTAAGAGCTGAGCATCAACAATTAAAAGACAAGTATAAAAAATCTAAACGTAAAGTGTCATCATTGAAATATCAATTAAGTGAATTTGATGGCAGTGAAGCAACCGACGAAGAAATGGAAAAACTCGCTCCTGAACCGTTCAATTTGTTCCTGAGTGCCTTTAGAGGTAAAACGAGAAATGACATCTATGATTTTCATCAAAAAGAAGACGATTTAGATTGGGGTTATAATATGCAAAACAATATTTCAGACTTTGTACAAACCCACTATGATGGCATGAACGTAGATTTAATATCAGTTATTTGTAAACAGCCCTATTGCGAAATTCTAGTGACTGAAAAACAAGAAGATGCTTGGGACAATATTATCAAAGACTTATCGGTACAAACATGGTGGAAATTCTCATCATTTTCAACGTCAACAAAGTCAAATGAAGATAATGAACTCTCTATCTATGCTTTCTTCACTCAATAAAACGTCTCCTTGAGAACCGATACCACCATAAACAAAAAAACCTGCATGAGCAGGTTTTTTTTAATATCAAAAAGCGTCAAACTAAGACATATGCATCAACATATTGCTTGGCTCTTCTAAGAATGATTTCCACAAGTTACAAAAACGGGCAATTGAACCGCCATCAATAACACGATGATCACCAGACCAACTTACTTGCATAATGTAACGTGCTTCAACTTCACCTTTATCATTAAAGCGTGGTAATTTTTGTAATTTACCTAACGCAACAATCGCTGATTCAGGTTTATTGATTATCGGTGTAGCAACCGTGCCGCCAATCGCGCCAATGTTTGAAATGGTAATAGTTCCACCCTTCAAATCTTCTGCACCAACACGACCTGCACGGGCAGAGTCAGTTAAACGCATGATATCTTTAGCAACGTCAACAATAGATTTGTTCTGTACTTGCTTAACATTAGGGACGAGTAAGCCGACTTTAGAGTCAACTGCCATACCAATATTATGATCGTCAAAATAAGTAATTTCAGTACAATCATCATTAACTTGCGTATTTACAATCGGGAATTCTTTTAATGCTAAAGAAATCGATTTCATGAAAAACGGCATCATAGTTAATTTAATATCTTGTTTCGCATAAGCGTCTTTCATACCGCTGCGTAACGCCATTAGATTCGTCATGTCAATTTCTTCACAATAAGTAAAGTGAGGAATCGTTGACACTGAACGTACCATAGCCTTTGCCATCGCCGCTTTAATACCGCGAATAGGCTCAACACGTTTACCGCCACTTTGTGCCACAGCAACAACTGGCGCTACATTTTCAGTGCTTATAACTGGCGCTTTAGTGAAAGAAACAACGTCTTCTTTATAAACACGCCCTTTCTTGCCACTGCCTGGTATTTCATGAATATTAACATTTAATTCGCGAGCTACACGGCGCACCGCCGGGCTAGCAACAGCTTTACTGTTAATAATCTTTTTCTCAACAGCTGCTGCAATAGTTGTTAAAGCCACTTTTTCAACGGCAGAAACCGTTGGCGTTTCAAGAGTTTCTGCCGCGACAACTGCATTCTGATGGCCATTAGCCGCCAGTTTTTCTATTTCAAATAAAGGCGCATGTACTTTCGCAATTTCACCTTTAGCATAGTAAAGCTTAGTCACAGTACCGTTATGCATCGCTGGAATTTGTACTAGCGCTTTGTCTGTCATTACATCAGCAATGGGTTGATCTTCAACAATCACATCACCTTCTTTAACTAACCATTCAACGAGTTCACACTCAACAATACCTTCACCAATATCAGGTAAGATAAAGTCTTCACGTTCAAGTGTTGGCTCACCATGAGTCGAAGCCGCAACTGAATGCTCAGCAACTGGCGAACTTGGCGCAGCAACCACTGGGCTTGCTTGCACAGGCGAAGGTGCCTGCTCTTGATCGGTTGTCATTGAAAAAAGTGGCTGATGTACTTTGGCAATATCGCCCTGAGCGTAATAAAGCTTAGTAACCGTACCATTATGCATCGCCGGAATTTGTACCAGCGCTTTATCTGTCATCACATCAGCAATGGGCTGATCTTCAACAATAACGTCGCCTTCTTTAACTAGCCATTCAACTAGCTCACATTCAACGATACCTTCACCAATATCGGGTAGAATAAAATCAATACTCATGACAAAAACCTTAGTAATTTATGCTGTGTTTAATGGCTTCGTACACTTTTAAGTGGTCGGCAACATATTCTTTTTCTAGTGATAATGGGTAAGGTGTATCCATACCACAGATGCGTGCAATCGGTGACTCAAGGTGTAAGAAACACTCTTTTTGAATCGTTGCTGCAATTTCACTAGCAAAACCCGCCGTTAATGGCGCTTCTTGGCTAACAACTAAGCGTCCTGTTTTGGTAACAGAATTAACAACCGTTTCAATATCCCATGGTAAAATAGTACGTAAATCTATGATTTCACATGAAATACCATCAGCTGCAGCCATTTCAGCCGCCTTCTCTATTATTTCCATTTGTGCGCCCCACGCTAATAACGTGATATCACTACCTGGCGTAACAATTTCAGCTTTGCCAAGGGGTAATTGATAGTCTTCTAAAGGCACTTCGCCCACAGAGGCACGATACAAACGCTTAGGTTCAAAAAAGATAACCGGGTTTTTATCGCGAATAGACGCTAACAATAAACCTTTTGCTTGGTAAGGGTTACGAGGTACAACAACTTTTAAGCCCGGTGTATGAGCAAAATAAGCTTCTGGTGATTGGCTATGATATAAGCCTCCCGCGATACCGCCACCGTATGGTGTACGTATCGTTAAATTACCCACATCAAATTCATTACCACTGCGGTAGCGAAACTTTGCGGATTCATTAACAATTTGATCGAAAGCAGGGAAAATATAATCAGCAAATTGAATTTCAGCGATAGGCACACTGCCTTGAGCTGCTAAACCATTAGCAAAACCAATAACACCTTGTTCAACTAGAGGTGTGTTAAAACAACGTAATTTACCAAATTTTTCTTGTAAGCCACTGGTTGCGCGAAAAACACCACCAAAATGGCCAACATCTTCACCAAAACACACAGCTCGTTCATTTTCTGTCATTGCAATTTCAAGTGCGTTATTAATTGCATGTAATAAATTCATTTGTGCCATTATTTAATTCTCCCCGCGGTGAATGGGTAGGCTTCTGGATACTTTTTAATATGTACTTTCAGCTCGGCAAGTTGTGCTTTTAATAGCGTTGGTGGTTCATCATAAACATCAGTGATTAAATCTTCAACGGGTGGTTTATCAATTTTTTCAGCAACTTTTACTGCCGCTAAGACTTCTTCACGTAATTTATCAAACAAGGTTGTCTCTTGTGCTTCATCCCACCACTTATTCGCTAACATCCAATTTTTCATACGAAGAATAGGATCATGTGCTTGCCATTTAGCTTCTTCTTCACGCGTACGATATCCAGAAGGATCATCTGAGGTAGAATGTGCACCTAAACGATAAGACATGGCTTCAATAAGTACTGGCTTGTTTTCTGCTAAAGCATAAGTACGAGCATCTTGTGTCGCTTTTAAAACCGCAAGTATATCGTTGCCGTCGATTCGAATCGTTTTAATTCCGTAACCCACACCACGAGAAGCAATACCATTACCTGCGTATTGCTCATCTGCAGGTGTTGAAATTGCGTAGCCGTTATTACGACAGAAAAAGATAACAGGAGCACGATGTACTGCTGCCATATTTAATCCCGCATGGAAGTCACCTTCTGACGCAGCGCCTTCACCGAAATAACAAATTGTTACCGCGTCAAGCCCTTGTATCTTCTGGCCATATGCATAACCGGTCGCTTGTGGTATTTGAGTAGCTAGTGGCGATGAAATCGTCATGTAGTTTAATTCACGGCTGCCGTAATGAATGGGCATTTGACGACCTTTGCCTAAATCCTTTTCATTACTGAACATTTGATTCATGAAGTTTTCAAGTGAGAAACCACGATACATTAATGCACCTTGCTCTCGATATTGCGCCATGATCATATCTTGAGGTTTTAAACCGGCAGCACCACCGACACTTGCGGCTTCTTCGCCAAGTGCGGTCATGTAAAAGCTTAAACGACCTTGACGTTGCGATGCGACCATTCTCTCATCGAGTACACGGTGAAACGCTAACGTTTTATAAATTTTTGTTGCTGATTCTTGATCAATTTCAGGAAGCTCAGCACCTTCATATACGGTGCCGTCTTGTTGTAATACTTTGAGGATGGGAATTTCAACTGAATGACCATCAATAAAAGCGGGTTGATGTACCACCGGACTTTCTTTATATACGTCAGTGTTCATAGCCTTCTCTTCTCTTCTTGTCTTATGGAATATGTTCATTGCAGGATTTGCTATACCCATTATTCTTAATGTAAGTGTACTTAGTTTTAGTACTTTTTGGGTTTTGCGCAATGAGCTGCTGTAAATAATCGAACGTACTTTACCTTTACGTAAACTGAAACACAAGTTGTGTGAGCTAAGTAAAATTTTGGGCATACGGCAATATCATCAATATGCCCATAAAAGTTTACATAAGCATGACCATTATTCGATAGATGTGGGAATAACGGTTAATAATGCTCGCTGCCCAATAACAACATTAGCATTAGGGAAGATAATTGCTTCCCCGACTTTATCTGTTTTGATCTCGTTACCATCATCTATTGCGAGTACGGTACCTTTTGGAAAGTCAGTAAAGTTTTCAACGTTATCAGAAAAATTTAAAGCAAAGTTTTCACCCTGACGATTAATGGTTTGGTAGATCTCATAAATACTAAAGTCATTTTCATCATAGTCTTTTAGCAACAAGTCTTGTCCTGAAATCAAACGCGTTAGTGTTTCTTTAACTTGAACGAATTTAGCCATGTCATTTTCACCAAAGGGCATCACTTTGCCTAATTCCACAGTAAAAGCGTCAGCATTAAATTCATTTGATGAAAAGTAACTAAAGGTCGTGGTGGGTGAATGCGAAAGTAAAATAGTACTTACCCCACACGCATGCATAAATTGAAGTTGAGATTTTTTCCAAGCTTTACCATGTCGAAAAGGATAAACCGCAAATTTATCGTTTTTTGAGCCTCTAATGGCGGTATGTAAATCGTAATGACAACGCTCTCTCTCTTTATTACTGGATAAGCTTTGACCTTGCTGGAAAAAATCTCGCACGGTATTTTCAAGTAATAAAGCACGGTGGCGTTCTTTATTAATTAAACCCGCCCCCTGTCCCTGATCAGCAGAATGGCCACCAGAGAATAAACGATTCATATTTTCTTCAATAAAACGCTCAGAAATGTTAATAGAAGCTGGGTTGCCAAAAATAAACAGTACACGCTCGGTACAAGCAAGCTCTCCTAAAATAAGCTTTTTAATGAGCTCAGCACAAATTTCAATTGGCGCGGTTTCATTACCGTGCACGGCACTAGAGAGCACAATGTCTTTATTAGATGTTTGCAGTTCAACGGGTTCAAAAGTAATAAGACCGGTATCAAGTACGGTAACGTTTGTTTCGCTATTACTTTCTTGATGTTTAACTTGAAAGGAAAAACGTCCTGCTATTGACCACTCATTTGCACGAGTTAAGGCGAGAAAGTCACCCGTAGATTGTAACGCTTGCTGTTGTTCTTGTAAGACTACTTGTAATTTATTCAAACCACATTCACTAAGGCAATAAAAATTACTTATATTGTACAAAAAAATAGAGATTATTGCTTGGTTTGATCACAATAAAAGTTAAAGCGACGATAAAGAAAAGTGATGAGAAGTAGCGACGTTTGGCAGTGCTAGCATATAATATGGGTTAATGATTTAGGTCACTAACCCATATTATTATGTTATTTCAATTTATAGCAGGGTAAAAATTCTGATACCTTTATCTTAACTATCGACCTATAAACCGGCTTTAGTAAAAGCAGCACTTACCAGTACTTGGGCTTCGGTAATAATAAGGGCTAAGTGTTTTTGATCGATAAAACTCTCGGCATAAATTTTATAAATATCTTCGGTCCCTGAAGGACGAGCAGCAAACCAACCATTGTCAGTCGTAACTTTCACACCACCAATAGCGGCATTGTTGCCAGGTGCGTGTGATAAAACTTGGTTAATTTTTTCACCAGCGAGCATCGTAGTCGTAATGTCGTTAGCGCTTAATGAAGTTAGCACTTGTTTTTGTTCAAAACTTGCAATGGCTTCAACACGGCCATAACAAGGCTCACCTAATTTTTCAGCAAGCTCTTGGTATAGTTGATAGGGGTCTTTACCGGTAACAGCAAGAATTTCTGCTGCCAGTAACGCCATAATAAAACCGTCTTTATCTGTTGTCCAGCAACTACCATCACGAGATAAAAAAGCAGCACCCGCACTCTCTTCACCACCAAATGCATATGAAGCATCACTGAGACCATCGACAAACCATTTAAAGCCCACCGGCACTTCTGATAAAGGACGGTCAATATAGTTAGCAACACGGTCTATAAGTGAACTAGACACTAACGTTTTCCCAATTTTACTGGTTTTAGGCCAGTCACGATGAGTCATCAAATAATATATAGCAACGGCTAAGTAATGATTAGGGTTCATTAACCCGCCCGTGCGAGTGACGATACCGTGGCGATCAAAATCGGGATCATTGCCAACAGCAATATCAAACTTGTCTTTTAAAGCAATGAGTCCGGCCATGGCATAAGGAGATGAGCAATCCATGCGAATTTTGCCATCTTTATCAAGTGGCATAAAAGCAAAACTGGCATCAACAACAGGATTGACAACTTCAAGATTTAACTGATATTTCTTTGCGATAACTGGCCAGTAATGAATCCCTGAACCACCAAGCGGATCAACACCAATTTTAACACCGGCTTTCGCAATAGCTTTCATGTCAACCACTTGTTCAAGTTCGTTAACATAAAAAGTAATAAAGTCTTGTTTTGATAATAAAGCGGACGAACAAGCTTGCTGGTAGCTAACTTGTTTGACATTGATGAGCTTTTCGGCAATTAAGTCATTGGCTCGTTGTTCAATTTTTTTAGTCACACCACCTTCAGCTGGCCCGCCATGAGCTGGATTATATTTAATGCCGCCATCTGTTGGTGGATTGTGAGAAGGGGTAATAATTAAACCATCGGCTTGCTTATCTTTATTTATCGATAATTTATTATGAGCAATAATGAGCCTAGAAATAACCGGGGTTGGTGTAAAACCATCATCGTCTTGAATAACGACCGGGATGTTATTAGCAATTAACACCGACAGCGCATTAGCAAAAGCGGGCTCTGAAAGGGCATGGGTATCTTTACCTAAAAACAATGGCCCTTTCAATCCTTGTTCAATGCGATGTTCGGCAACTGCCTGGCAAATAGCCAGAATATGTTGCTCATTAAAGCTGGTTTTACTGGCATTACCGCGATGACCTGAGGTACCAAAAGTTACCCTTTGCGCGGTAATAGCAACGTCTGGCCTTAATAAAAAATAATCACTGACTAATTTACCAATATTGATACGGTCTTGTGGTCTAACTGGTTTTCCTGCGTGTGCATGAATAGTCATGATATTCCCTTTATTTTTTATTTAAATATTATCGTCGACAACTTTATACGGCTTATAAAAGATCTCTAATATTTTCGGCATCTTCGTTAGTGTAACCTAACATTAGCGATGCTTTCGTTAACATCATTTTTTTACGGGTAGTGTTCGAGTTTGTCATTACCCAAAATGGACTATCAGGTATTTGTAATGGTTTGGTACTGCTACCACTGGCGGAAAGCTCATCTTTGCTTTTGGCAAAATATAGACGGTCTCGCCCGCGGATCTCAGAGACAACAGCAAAACTTTCACTGTGCACGCGATATAAAGCGGCAAGAATAAGTAAAAATCGACCAACTGCACCACGTTGCATGGCTAACTCTTCTTTATTGATATAATTGAGTACATTATCAATACTAGGTGGTTCTGCCATTACTTCTTCAACTATCACGGCTTCCATTTCGATATTTTCTTCAACGCCAGGCACTAAGTTGTCAGTGGTGACTTCAACATCTTGAACACTTTCGACAAGATCATCAAGCGCATCTTCAGCTAACGTTAAACTCAGTAAGCGACGCAAGATTGACGAAGCACTTTCGCCAATAAATTGGGTATTCGACACTATGTGTTGATAAAGTTCTTCATCTATTTCAATGTTTTTCATTAATTACCCTAGAATTTTATTATTCGCGCAGGATTATACTTAGCTTAAGGAAAACTTTCCAGCGCCAATATCTCGATAAAGCCTCAAAATAATTGCATGGTGCAATAAAAGCTAAGACAATAAAGGTTAAAGCAAGTATATACATTCGATGAGCTATCAATGACTAAGAATTTACATTACCAACAACAAGGCTCCGGCGCCGATATTATTTTAATACATGGCTTATTCGGTAGTTTAGAAAATCTCAATATGGTGGCAAAAGGTTTAAAAGATAATTACCGAGTAACTAATATCGATGTGAGAAATCACGGTTTATCTTTTCACAAAAATTCAATGAGCTATCAAGAATTAGCCCAAGACGTTGTCGATCTAATGGCAATAATTAATATTGAACGTGCCCATATCCTTGGACATTCGATGGGCGGTAAAATAGCCATGCAGCTTGCACTAGACCATAGTGAAAAAGTGGATAAGCTTATTGTTGCTGATATCGCGCCTGTTGCCTATCCACCTCACCACAATCTAATTATTGAAGGTTTACAAAGTATTAAGCTTGAAGACATTAATAATAGAAAAGATGCAGACAAGCAATTGTCTGCATTCGTTGATGACATAGGCGTTAGGCAGTTTTTATTGCGTAATTTAGTGGCCAAAGATGGAAAATTCAATTTCAAATGCAATTTAGATAATATTCAGCAATGTTATCGACAAATAATGGCGGCAAATGAAGGTAAACAAGATTTTAAAGGTGAAACCCTTTTTATCAAAGGTGGTAACTCTGATTATATAACCGCAGCGCATCGTGATATTATCCAAGCATTATTTCCAAATAGTCGAGCCAAAATCATACAAGGCACGGGGCATTGGTTACATGCAGAGAAAACGACAGTATTTAACAAAATTGTTAATGACTATTTAAGCCTTTAATATCGACTTATAAACGCTTTAAAACGAATGAATCAAATAACCTTTTTAGGTTTGCTACAATTAATTGATTGAAAAAATAGCGTCAAATTGCCTTGTCATTTGTGGTAAAAATTATGTGTTTAAGCGTTAGATTATGCTATAGTGCGCCTGAAATTTTTAGGGTGAATTATGTTAGCTGAAAACTTAGAACTTATTGAAACTATTGGTTTGAATTTATTTTTTGCTTTTATCTTTATTTTCATTGGCTTATCAGTCCATGATGTAATGACAAAAAATGATGTTCCCAAAATGGGCCGTATGGTCGTTTATTTGGTTCTATTTTTAGGTTGTGCTGGCTTTATTGCCAAAGGCATTATTCAACTGGTTTGGGAAAGCCAAGGGGTTGGGTAAGAGTTAACAATGGCAAAAGAAGCAAGTGATTTAACCACTATTGATTTGTTTAGTGATGAAAAGCGTCCCGGGCGCCCAAAAACAAATCCTCATTCGCGTAGCGTGCAAGTAAAAATAAACAAGCGCAATCAAGTTAAACGCGATAAAAACAATGGCTTAAAACGAGTTGAGTTTAAAATACATCAAGACTTGTTTGAGCAACTCGACGACTTAGCTAAAGTTAAAGGTGTTAGTCGCGGAGAACTTATTGAGTCGATATTGAAAAATTCAATGACGACACCAGCATTAAATATTAGTAAATAAGGGTTTTATACCATGGCAATTGTAGGTTTATTTTTCGGTAGTGATACAGGCAATACTGAAGCTGTCAGCAAAACTATTCAAAAAAAGTTAGGCAAAAAATTAGTTGAAGTAAAAGACATCGCAAAAAGTACAAAAGAAGAAATAGCTGAATTTGATTTAATCATTTTAGGTATTCCAACTTGGTATTATGGCGAAAATCAATGTGATTGGGACGACTTCTTACCTGAGCTTGAAGAAGTAGACTTTACCGATAAGTTAGTCGCTATTTTTGGTTTAGGTGATCAAGAGGATTATTCTGAATACTTCTGTGACGCAATGGAACCTTTAAAAGATATTGCCGAGTCAAGAGGCGCAATTATTGTTGGTAACTGGTCAACTGAAGGTTATGAATTTGAAGCATCTAAAGCCTTAGTTGATGAAAAAACGTTTATTGGTTTATGTATTGATGAAGACCGTCAGCCAGAATTAACTGAAGCGAGAATTGACAAGTGGGTTACTCAAATATTTGAAGAAATGTGTTTAGCAGAACTTGCAGACTAATTTATTTCTTATAAGCCACTAATAATAAGCCTGTATCGACAGGCTTTTTTTTGTCTTACTTTTACCTAATTAGGTCAATAAAGTCGGTTTATTCTTCTGACGTATATATAAACGCCTATTTAGTTTAGCCACTAGCTCACCATCAATATTTTTGACATAAACATTGACCGTGGGTTGATATTTTTCACCATGACGGGTTTTTTCAATAATCTCATTAATAAAATCATCACTGACGTAAAAATCAGCTGTTACTTCGCCTTTCCCTGGTCTGATAAAGTCAATGTCAGCTGATTTATCCCAGACATAATATTGATTATCTAAACGCGCTAAAATCATTAACACATAAAAAGGGTCGGTCATCGAGAATAGTGAACCTCCAAAATGTGTGCCTAAAGCATTTTTATTCCATGCTCGCATTTTTAAACGCACCTTGGCTTGTCTAAAATCACTAGATAGCTCTGTAACTTTGATACCCGTAAATAAAAATGGCGGCCAAATATTTAGCAGTAATTTTAATAACCACGCTTTTCTTAACATCTAAATCTCCTTTGATCCTATAATCACTCGCTCATACAGCTCATCGTACCAGTAAAGCTATTGGTGTTTATACAAATTTCGAAAATCAAAGCCAATGAATTTACTATTCATTTCAACTAAGGCTTCCCTCAAGCAGAAGAACCCCCTATAATTTTGTTTAAATTACCGAATTAGAGAATTAAAGTTAATGGCAGACCAAAATGAAGAGCTAAAAAGAGCTGGATTAAAAATCACCCTGCCGCGAATCAAAATTCTCACTATTTTGCAAAATCCGAATAATCAGCATATTAGTGCGGAAGATGTTTACAAAATATTATTAGTGCAGAATGAAGAGATTGGCTTGGCTACCGTTTACCGTGTACTTAATCAATTTGACGATGCGGGCATTGTTAGTCGTCATCATTTTGAAGGCGGTAAATCAGTTTTCGAATTAAGTCATAAAAAGCATCACGACCATCTTGTTTGCTTAAAATGTGGCAAAGTAGTTGAGTTTGAAGATAACGTCATTGAACAACGCCAAGAAGATATTGCTAAATCACATAAAATAAAGCTAACAAACCATAGTTTATATTTATATGGTGAGTGTGAAGATGAAGAAGCTTGTGATTCATACCGAACATCTAATAGCTAAGTTGTAGTATGAATTTCGCTTAATAAAACCTGCTTTTAGCAGGTTTTTTCTTTACTGAACAACAATATAATTTCGACAAGTATTAAGATAAATTAGGTGTGTAAATAATCTTTTTCTAGACAAAGAAAAAGCGACATAAAAGTCGCTTTTTTCGTTACTAATTATAATGCTGCAAATCCATTTGCTAATTTTTAAATTTCCTAAATCATACGGAAATTATTTTTGGGTAATATCACTTTACTCAAACTTTATTACTATCCTTAATTAACATCCATTTCAGTACTAACTGTTCATTTAATTCCTTTAAATGACTCCGTATAAGCAGAGGTATTATCTCTGTGTTAAGTATC
Source organism: Colwellia sp. BRX8-9 (assembly GCF_014077245.1). Lineage (NCBI taxonomy): Bacteria > Pseudomonadati > Pseudomonadota > Gammaproteobacteria > Alteromonadales > Colwelliaceae > Colwellia > Colwellia sp. BRX8-9. The sequence continues at coordinate 117,063 of NZ_JACGVN010000012.1, read as the reverse complement.
CCTTCTCAGCTAGTTTCATCCATAAATTTTCATTCATTATAAGCGTAGTAAATTAAGTTAACTTCAGCACTTGTTGTTGCATCCATTCATGTAAATCCATTTACCTTCCATTCCGTTGGAAATGTTAGTGTCCTTGCGGGTAAATCCTTTATCAACTGAATATTAACTTATACCACTTTCCATTTCGTACTTCCTATACGTGTTCAACAAATAGTATTTATCCCTTAAACTTATTTGTAGTGTTATCCATAACTTGTGTCGTCCTGACAAGATAAATATTAGCATTCATGTGTTTTGTCGCTAGCAAGGTAAACGAAATAAAATTAACGTTATTTTGTCTTTTTATCGAACAATTAAAATTTATTACTATTAAACATATAGTTACAAAGTGTTTCTTTTTACACTTACAAATTATTGTATGATCACTGACGTCATTGTGCGAAATGGCTTACACCAGAGGTGTGACTTTGTCGGAAGGTATCAAGATGATAAGTGATGGAATATGAAAATATCACTGAAAGTTAAAAGAAAATTGGTTACTCTTGCCAAAGTTTTCAGATCAAACAATATTTTTAGGAGTTTATGTGCTTTTGTTGAAGTCACTATTTTGTTTAACCGGTTCAGATAATCGTCGTCGATTCATCGCTATTCATATAAGTTGTTACTTGTTGTTTACCCTTACTAGCGCCATTTTTTCTTTTAACAACTTATTATCTTTTATGGCATTGTCTATTTTTGCAGGTATTTTTACTCTTTCAACAAAACGTCGTCTAAATGATGCCAACCTCAAGATAAGCTGGTTGCTGCCACCTACAGCCAGCTTTTTACTTGCTGGGTTAATTATCGTCATCAGTGATAACACCATAAGCTACTGGTTACTTTTACTCCCTTTAGCTATTTCTACATTCTTAATGACCTACAAAAGCCAAAAAATTAATCATATTCTTGGTTACGCTGGTGATGTCGATTTAACGGGCTATATAAAAAAAGGAAGTTCTCAACCTCAAAAACGTATAGAACCGACATTTAATCAGCACGAAGTAAAAGATTCATTGGCAAGCTCCTATCAAGATACCCCTGATACGTTGGCTCAACATGATAACAAAGCTAAAGACTCGCCTGTTTCCCCTGCTAATGATATTGGTGAAGCGATCAGGCTGAAGCTACTTAACAATAAACAGAAGGTATTAGTGTTAACAGTACTAATATTAATCATCATAATGGCAATAATTCTGCCATCGAGTATTACCTCAGTTGATGATGACGTTATAGCAGCAAACACTAATGAAACAACAGCCATAGAGCAATCAAAATTATCCCTGAGGCACGAAGTTACACTGCCTGATAACTTTTCTTTATTGGCATCATCTTTTGATGGTATTACTATAAAATGGCAGGGTGACAAATCTATTAGTGGTTTTTTATGGCAACAAATGACCGCACAAGGTGATAAAAGCTGTCAGGTTATCTCTTATGATAGTGGTGAAGTGATTAGAACATTGGACGTTAATCAAGAAAATAATGGTGACTATTTAGCGCGGTTTTCACCACTAGATACTAAAGTGATAATCAAGAATATTGCCATTAGAAGCAGCTTTACTTTATGTGGTTATACCTTTTCTCTTAAGGGTAGCCAAGCCATTTTAGGTAAGCACCCATATTATTCAACATTCCTTGAGAATTAAATTACTATATTTTAAGCAAAAAAATACGGCTCTAAGAGCCGTATTTCCTGAACTAGCTTATATGCATCCTGCATATTATATGTGTCCCGCTTCATCCATAAAGAACTGTCCGTAGTGTTTCCTAATAATCCTTTGCTTTCCATTCATCTTCCGTGATTGCAACTCGTCCTGAGTCACATCAATAGTGATATTTCATCCTTGGGCTTATTCCGTCAGCCGTTATTCCTTTAACCTAAATCCATTTAGTTCATTCGATGACTCCTGTCATCTGGCTTGTTCCTCTAGCCGTTATTCCTTTAACCTAAATCCGTTTAATTCCTTCGATGACTCCTGTCATCGGGCCTATTCCTTCAAGCGTCCTTTTAAGAGTACTCTACTCTATCGGTCTTCCTGACCTGCATCTTCCTGATGTGGTTAATATTACGTTAATTAAGATTTATTCGTACCCATAATAATATTTTATATTTAACGATATAAAAATGTAACAAGCATGTAAATATACAAAAACCAACATAATCAACAACTAAAGTATATAACACGTCTTTTTTTTTACATCTACTTACTCAATATCTTACATTAACGTAAGATATGTCTTACAAATATTTAATCAAAAATGCAATAGTCTGCAATAAATTGCGTGGTTCGTCACAAATAATAAGAAATGACTCACACGATGAGGAAATTTAACATTTAATTTACACCGGAGAAAATTTTGTAACCCGTCAACGATCCAATAAGGTCAGCAAAGATACGATAGCGGACATTCTCCACAGATATATATATGCATTCTTTGACGACAATTATTACCGATTAAACGAATAAGCTAACTGGCAAAGATGCCACCACAGAGGTCATTCGTCATCAAACTGTTAATGCTAACTTTGTGGCTAAATTGACTATGTCACTATAAGCGGACTAAGCTTCGATGAACCTTTATTTCCAAAGGGGTATTTTAAGTCAAAGTGAGTTGACCAATGAAAAAACTTTTAATTGTAGCGCATGCTCCTTCAGAAAATACACAATTAATGGTTGAAGCGATCTTGAAAGGTGCACAGCATTCTGATATTGAACAGGTTAAAACAAGCTGGATACCGCATTTAGAAACTACACATGAGGATGTATTAGCATGTGATGCGATAATTTTGGGGACGACTGAAAATCTCGGTTATATGAGTGGAACTTTGAAAGATTTTTTTGATCGCTGCTATTATCCTTGTCTGGAAGTAAAGCAGGGATTGCCTTGTGCGTTATATGTTCGTGCTGGGAATGATGGAACTGTTACTTGTCGGGCAGTCGAATCGATCTGTACAGGTTTGCGTTGGAATTGGATTCGACCACCATTATTGTGCCGTGGTGACTGGCAATTAACGTTTCTTGACCAATGTGAAGAACTTGGCATGACAATGGCTGCCGGACTTGATGTTGGAATTTATTAATTCGCCTTTTACATTGCAGGAGTCATAGCTGTCATAGCATCATCCAACCCGATTGAACATCACCATAACTGACTCCTGAGCCACCAAACCCGTCATTCATCATTTATCAGTTAACGCTAACAAAGTGCGCGTTACCGACGTTAGCTATTGAGTGCTTTTAAGGTCAACAAATCGCTAAAATTTCAAGTGTATTTAATTAATGAACTGTATTGTATAACCCTTGTAGTTATCGGGTATCATCCATTTTTTTTCGTAGAACCAGTGTTTTGATTTTGTTCTAATAGCCTCATGCTGTGCTACATCAAAATTACAATTCTCTATTTCCAATACTTTAGTTTCAGCAATTACATTTATAGATATATTTTCGAAGTTATGTAGCAAATAAGCTATAAAATATTGGGAAATTTTTTCAGTTGTCATATTTTCTAGTATCTTCTTTTTCGAGCTTTCAAGGACCTTATCAGGCACAAGGCTTTCAACCATAACATCGAGAGTTGGCATTTTTAACCCTTCAGATACCGACCTGTAACATTCTAGGTTAGATAGTGTACTTTTTGATCTCACACCGTACCCATCATCATCGTAGCCATCATCGTCATTTCCGCGGGATGAGTGATACGCATCATTATTTGGGTTCATTTGGTTTGAATGATTATCATCATCAGCTTTAGACATTGTTTATCTCCTTTATAACAATACGTACTATTCACATTAATAGAATGATATAAAAAATATAATAAATTAGCATCGCTTTTCTCAAATTATATTTTTGTCTTTTAATCAAAAAAAAATTTCATCTTATGAATTAACCTAGTTGAAATAGATCGTTAGATAAGCAAGGATTAACGTCAGCTCTACGTATCAACAGCGAACAAAAAACACGTTAAAAATTCGACGTTGCTAAAGACTCCTTTGTGGTATTTAAAGTCATTAGCCGCACAAAGAAAGAGGTTTAAATATGTTTACTTGGTTATTTCTATTTGTTTGCTATTCTTTATTTTAGTTGTTCAATTATTTACAAGGAAAGTAAAATGACCACCTACCAAATAAGACGTTTAAATCAATTAATAGATAAATTACTAACGCAGAAAATAACTAAATCCGAATTCATCGAATATCAACATCTCCATCATTTAATATATGGTAACAATGCTAAATAGAGTTGATCTAGGACCAAAAGAAGCATTGCGCAATGTAGAACTAATCAATGCGGATCTAGACTTCTTCTGTTGGTAAATCGCGGATATTTAGCACGCCCTTTGAGCTTTCAAGAGGTATAGGCTTGAATTTATCCTGACAGACAACTGAGCCACTAAACCCGCCAGGCACGATGTTGCCTCGGGATGACTTCAAAGTGCATAGAATGGACTAAATCAAATTTATTGTAGTGATACATTTTCTAATGCTATCTACTGAATGCATGTAACAAAGCAAAATCCCGTATTTCTAAAACCCAAATCAATAAACCATTCTTAATCTATTGAATTGTGATATATCGTTACCATATAAATTAAAAGGCGTGTAATTACCAATAAACGAATAAAATAAGTTTAAAAATTGAGTAAACTAATCAAAAGGATAAGTATATATGTCTAAAAGGCACCCACCCGAACCATTTGTTATATCCCCTGAAACACAGGCATGGTTGAATCAACCTTCAGGAACCAAAGTCCGTGGTGAAAAAAGAGGCACTACAATTGACCTAGCCAATATACCTGATGTTTACCTTAGCGAAGAAGCAAAGTTAGATATCGCACGGAAGCTTGCTGATTTGCATGCGTTTGAATCCAAGGCCCTAGAGAATGAACCTAAAAATACAACTCTACGTTATGGAAAAGAACCAAATACTATAATCGATTTAGCTAATATACCTGTTCAATTACTGAATGAAAAAACAAAGTTAGAAATAAATGAGTGCTTACGTGATAAATATCTAGATGATGAATTTACGCATGTCTAAGTAAAGACAAGGAACACTATAAGTCATTTAAACGGAAAATTAACAGTTGACCATCGCTTCTCTATTATAGCCAACCATTAACTTTCGCTTAATGAGGCGTTTTCCTGCACTACTTTATTGTGGATTACGTCAGCGGAATCACTCCATTTTAGTATTATAATTTCAAATAAGAGGAAATATATATGACCCAAGCAGTGTGTTTTAAATGTGGTGAAATCAAATTTGGAGCTTTCATGTTATGCTCTCATTGCAGTGCAACACCTTCCGCGGATGAAGATTTAGTTCTTTCTTTGTCTATGACAGATCACTATTTAGATCTTGCAACTTTGAAGCGAATTGGTGGAGATATTAAAATTGGTAAATTCCCACATCTAGATGAAGAATCACGTCAATACCTATTGAAAGAGTTACAGGAGTTTAAAAAAAATCCATTAAGTAATCTTATGCCTGCAAATGTTCCAGCTCCAGCTAAGAAAAAAAGCAAATGGTGGTCTTTTTAAAGTGTGGCGATTGTCATGACGTGGTCAAACTATAAGAATTTAAAGCGGCGTACGATACCAAATCTAATCCTAAACGTCATTCCGCCGTTAACTCTTAATGGCTTCAAAGTGGCAAAAGTTAGCGTTATGAGATGGGATTACACAGGCAGGTATGAGCTCAGGCTGTGTGAAAACACTCAGCTTACAATTTTTATGCAACGCTATGTAAATTCAAAGGTAGTTTGACACCAAACTTACTACAGATTTAAATCTACAGAGCCTTTTGTCGTTGATATTTCCAAATTACGCAAGTTCAAAATAGTTTTCACACAGCCTGAGCTTAAACCAGCCCCACAAGTGAGCAGTAAATTCCGGTTAGTATTTCCCTGAATATCATCATGACTTTGCAAAGGTTTAATGACTATATATGGCTAGCAGTTACCCTAAGGCTCAATTAATGCCTAACGACGGCAAAGATACGATAGCTGACATTAGCATCGATAGTTTTTTGAGCTATTTAGAGTGTTCAATCTATCTTGGTCATGACAGAGAACTAAGCCACCACAATAGACACTCGACAGGAGGTTTTTTGTATTTTAAATCAAGGGTTAAGCTTAATGTTTTTAGGCTTTAGGTAAACACAAATATGTGGTTCTGAATCAATTGATAACTGTTTACTTTTTACTACATCGAAAGAATCCATGTTTCCTATACTATGAATAGTTATTTCTTGATCGATATGATCTTTAACATCATTTTCATAGAGAACTGCTGACTCTTTGCCAGAAACTTTAATGCCTTTATGTAATTTAACCCATTCTGCTTGTGCTCTTATTATTGCTATTTTAGTTGCTTCCTCCTTATTAAGGCTTAAAGAAGCACACCCTTTTATTGTCTCTTCAACTGAGTTGACAAAAAAGGAAATAGCTAACAGAGACAATAAAGAAAAACGTAAAAGCATTTATACTCTCCAAAATATAGGCTTGTATTTTACAGCCTATATTCTACCTTTAAAAGTTACTTTCCTTCTAATGCCTAACTGCTTGGTGATATAGAATTTAATTGTTTATTGCGTGTAGCCTCTGTTTCAATTTTTTGCTGATGCTTAATCTCTTGTTTTTCTTTTTCTTGTGCTCGACGGTTATTTAAACGACGTTCGAAATCGTCGAATGCCTTAACTACAGAAGCTTCTGTGCTATCTTGTTTTTGTTCTTGTAATACTTTGTTATATTGTTCGTACGGCATTTTAAGTAAAATATACGCTACGTGTTTACCTTGCTGAGCTTTGACTTCCTGCTTCACAACGTCGTAACCTACAATAGGTACTTCATCAATAATTTTATCAATAAGAATTTCAGTTTGAGACTGTATTTCCCCTTTATCATTTTCTTTTTCAAATGACCTTTCAGAGCCTGATAGTAGTTGTTTGTATTGCTTTGCTAGTTCAAATTCGGCCTGCATTTTTGCCTTTTTCATGGCAAAAGAAAGCTTGTTACTTTCAGAAATACCTACAGCATAAAAACCTGAACCATCGGATTGGGGAGGCGCTAAGGCCCATTTAGGGATAGCATCAATTTCTTCTTCTCGTTTTTCTTGAGCAATTTCTAATTTTTGTTGTTCAAGCTCAAGACGCTGCTGTTCGAGAGCCATTTGTTGCTTAACGATGTCTTCATTAACTGTAGATGAACAACCAGAGAGTATAGCTGTGCTGATAAAAGCACTTAACAGTATCGTTTTTTTCATGGAGTCTTGTCCTATTTATTATTTTAATTAGCTTCGAGTAACTTTAGCTTCTATAGTTGTGATGTTTTCAGCTTCTGAGCGTGTTAGGTGAAATTTGATTGGGTTAGCATCATTTTTGTAACCTACACCAGATAAGTCTTCATTTTTCTTTTGTGTTGCACGAAAACAGATTTGACCACTATCCAAAGAAAACTTCCCTTTTCCTGAACTACATGCAGAAAATGATCCTGAAGGCCTAGACCAAACAAGCGGTATCGAAAACCTTTTTGAACCTAGGTTGATTTGAATATTTACACTTTGGCGCCCTAAATAGCTGAATAAAAGCTCAGTTAACGAAGTCTTTGCATCGGTTCCAGTATTTGAGGAATCTCTTATGCTTAAATCCTCTACTTGAATGGGTTTATTCCTCCGTTTATCAAACTCATATGTTGACAAGTGGGTGCTTAACGTTTTATATGATAATGTTGATGGCATTTTCCAGCTAACATTAACTAATGCCGTGTAACCATTGCCACTTTCTATAACATCAGTAATTTCTGCATTAACCTTTGTCTCCATCATAGGGCCAAAAAACTCAGTTTCGAGTTGTGCTTTAATTTGCTCAATCTTTCCTGAACTTTTTTTAGCCATTTGCAAAAGTGTGCCTTTACTAAAAACACGGGAAACCGCAGAAGCATTATTTTTAAAGCGATTAATGAGGTTGGTTTGGCGTTTTAGAATAGCTGATACTTGTTGAGTGTTAACATTTTTTTGCGCTAATAAGGTTTTGACTGTATTCAGCTCAACTAGCAACAGATCATTATCCTTTTTAAGCTTAGTTATTTGTTTAGCCTTTGCTTTATCACCTTGTATCGCTTTTATTCTATCTTTTAACTTTTCTTCATTAATGTTGGCGTTAGCTGAAATAGTTAAAGTGATAGTATTATTTTTGGTTGTTAGCTTTTCCTTAATATGGGTTAGTTTAATCATAGAGGCACTGATAACTTGAATGCTTTCTTCTAATGAATCATTTTTAAGGGTGCTGGTTGTTTGAATATAAGTGCCGGCTTCATTACTGGCCTTAATTTTTATCTGCTCAATGGCTAACTCCCTTGCTGTGGATTTGCTATCTCCATCTCCTAGTACGTAATCTACTTGGAAAGACTTTGTCCAAGTCGTGGCAAAGCTATTAGTGCATACCATCCATAAAACTAAAAATACTACTTTTTTCATAACCCTTACTCATTCCTTTGAAATAAATTATTAATACTATCTACAGTTATTCGTCATAGTTAAAAAATTAAAAAACAGTTTGAACAAAAAGCCTTAAAATTATATTTGTTAGCAACTGCGTTTATTATTATTGCTAAGTACAGGCAATAATAAGCTTGCAGAAGTCGTTGCTAAATGATACAAGTTTCTGGAAATGATTTTGTTGTTTATTTAATAAGCCGATGTTGAAGTTCTTCGTAGATATTACAATGATTTATAATTTTTTAACAAAGATATCAAAAATATTTAATCATAGCTAATAGTTATTTTATTTTATTTTTTAGTTACCGATTAATCGGCATATTAAATTTGAAAGGAAAACAATAGGGTTGTTATTGTATTGCAAGCTGTTATTCATGCAATTAAGCCGCATTACCAGTAGAATCATCGATACCAAGCCGATAATTTGTAATCAGTTGGTTTGATATGTCATCAGTTGATACCGATTCAAGATTAACGTGCTGATTTTAAAAAATAAGCATCAATACCATATCTTAATGGATTTCGACTGAAACAAGATAATAAAATTTAATATATGAGTACTAACGGTGTTTTATCCGTTGTCAGTCCGATTTGAAATTCACAGTCGGCGTTGAGCCTTAAATCTGTCTGATAAGCGAGCATAAGATCTCGGTAATATTACCTATAACATTGTCATGGATTCACAAAAACTTAAGGTCCGCTAATGGCTAATAAGTGACCATTCAGTACATAGCTTAGGAGGTTTTTAAATTTCCTTATTTTTTGTGACGTTTTTTATAGTTTTCTCACGATTTTTGACGAAAATTTTTCAATCGATTTAACTCAATCTAGCTACAGCCAAGAAAATCCTGAACGAGAGTTCTAATTATTCATGAAGATCCATAATTGTGCAGATCCTCCCTCCTTAATCATACAGGGTAACGCAGACAAGGATGTAGCGATTGTTTAAGGGGGAATTACGTTTAGAGAAGGTCAATCCCCTGGAGTTGAATCTCAATATATAGAGTTTGAGGATACGAGTCACTCGCCGACCATCGAACAGGATCAGCGCGGAGTATATGCGGTATTAAAGTGGTTTAAAAAGCATTTTTAATATGACTAATTAGCGTATGCCAAAAATATTAATGAGACGATTAAAAAGGTTATTTTTAAGCGTGATGTCTAGCAATAAACGTTTTCTACCCAAACTTTAATAATTTAGAGAGCGGTTGTTAGAGCATAGGGTTTATATTTCATCCTTTAAATAATAAAGGCACAAAGCTATTTTGTTAACTATGCCCACCTATGATTAGTTAATAACTTCTCGCCACAAGATAACTCGATCATTTCCTCTAAAGACTCCAAAGGTGGCTATCGCGCTAGGGTTTTCATTTAAAGTTTTCACTTCTACACCATTCCAGTGCCAATCGTATTGCAGCCATGGATATATGTTATAGATGACTTCTACCTTTCCTTGATTCCCTGATGCTACAGCAGGTAAAACAATTTGTCGCGTTACGCCATTAGGTAAATCATCAATATCTACAAATGCACCCGAAACAGCAGGAATATCAGCAGAATCAAGGCCAACATCATTAAGCGAGCCGAAACTAACATTAGTCGAATTGTATTGGATACAAGTATCAGTATCAGCTAAAACAAAGTTAGTGCCATCAAAATACTCTACTGATAAAACTTGCCCTATACGGGACGTTTCTGGACCAAAGCTGTTGTTAAGAGAAGCTCGACCAAAACGAATTTCTTTCCCTTCAGGGTTCAAAGCCCATAAGCGACCATTATCGGTATCACCATCACTGTCAATAGCGACTACGCTATCTGTGTCACTTACGGCTGCAATTCCTAATTCTATTTTAGCTGGGAAAGGAGTTATCTCTGTATTTTGATCTCGAAGGTAAACAAAGTTATCCTCAGCGTTAAATGCGTAAGTAATAACTCCTCCGCTCTCTTCAAGAAAAACCCCTTCACTTAAATTGGCAGTAAGCTTAACTTTCGCACCAAGTAAATCAAGAGTGTCAGCATCTTCTGTTGGCGTAATATAGGTAACATTACTCGGTAAAAGTTTTATGAAATCTCCCGTGTAATTACTTGTTGTTGTGCAAGTTCCACTAGGACAGATTGATGATTTTGCCGTAATGAATAATTCAGGAGCAAATTGATATTGCAACGATCCTTTACTTGAAATTGATGATGTCGATGTTCTACTCATTTGCCCGCTATAAGCGAAAGTCATTGCTGGAAAGGGGTTATTAATATCACAAACCGACATTAGATCGCCATCCAGACCCGTTGTTAATTCAAAATGATGAGGGATAAAGCGACCAACATAAGGTGCTACTCCTGTAATATCACCTGCCCCTAAATAAGTACCATTCGTTAAATTTGCAGCAAATTTGACAATACCTACTTCGTCATAAGTCATACTTTTATTATTATTAACACCATTAGTAGCAATACCATTACTAAAATCAGTAAAACTGACATTGGTTAAAACCCCTTCTGTACCTAGGGTTGGCAGATAAAGGCTATCGGTTATAATAGCGTTTTCTGATGTGGCTTCATTACCAAAGTTAACAGTAGTGGTATTATCAGATAAATCAGCACCTGTATCTGGTATTCCATTTCCATCACTGTCATCTGTGGCTTGCCACTGTACGGCTGTTAAACTTGTAGTAAAATCATCCCCTGCTTTTTTAAAAGCACTATTAACTTGATTAGCACTCTGTGCTTTTGGGTTGCCATTAACATTAATATAAAACCCAAGCGGCCTAACCACAAAAGCGCTAGACGAACCGAGCATATAATTACCTGTTGGGTCGCCATTTTCATCACGAATATTATATCTAGCATGAAGTTGTACTTTGCCCGCATCAGGATAAGTAAAAATAAATTCTGCACTGTTTACGGCTTCGTTACTAAAATTAAGAGCCACACCCGTATACGTTTTGCTCGCCGCATTATTTAAAGTTTTAATAGGGATATCAGTGCTTAAGTTATTGATTGTTACTTGGCTACCTGCACACTCGTTAGGGTCAACACAAGTTGCTAGCATTTCAATAGTGTTGCTATCAATAAATGCTGCCTGACAAGCACCCGTTGTAGGGTTTTTCTTTACCGCTTGTACTTTTAATGTACTCGCTTTATAACCAGTATTTGAGGGCTTGGCTGATAATTGCTCTGGAATAGCTGTCCCTTCTGTATCGGAGAAAAATCGAAAACCAGTATCTTCAAAAACTACATCACAGCTTGCTGAAGCATCATTTTTACACTTATAAGTTTGATCTAAGCTTAATGTAGCCGCTCCTGGATTGGTGAAGTCAAAACTGACACCGGTGCGACCAACAACGGTCACTGTTTGATTTACCATACCATTAATTGCTAGTTCTACGTCCGTAGCGTCTAAGTTAACTGTATTACAATCGGCATCTGCACAAGCTTTTATGATGATACTTTCAGCTTCACAAGTTAAACCACTCCCATCATGTTCAATTTCGTAGTGATCAATAATAGGATCACCACAGTTATTGGTAAAATCCTTGAAAGTACCGACCAATGCTAGACCACCAGCTTGTTCATTTGTGTGATAAGTATCAGTGTCTCTGTCACTGTCTTCGACAATACTAAACCCAACATTTACAGGTGAGATAGCACACCGTTTTAGCCAACCACCGTCACCACCATTACGAGTGTTCTGGGTGGCAATAATAAGTGGGTTGTCGCTATAACTGCCAATTAAGTTGAATATACGGCAACTATTTAGACCTTCGATATTATTGCCTGTTTGAAAAGATTCATATCTTATATCATCCGTTAGCTGTCCAATAACACCTTGGGTAATAGCCAAATAACCTATGGTTTCATTGGAAGCAATAGTTCCTGTGTTTGTTTCTGCTCGATCTAAAGCCATATTAAACTGAGTTTTAGTAACACTTCTAATAGCGGTAACTAAAAAGGGCTCTGAAATAGGGAAAGGGCCGTCTGGATTATTTACGTTGGGTTCATTATTCATTGTCTGAATGGATGCAATGATAGAGGGTGGTTGTGAAAACCCTAAATCGGTAATATCAACAGTATCCCAAGAACTACCGCTAAAATATCTCCCTTGAAAACGTTTAGTATCCAATGTGCTCACCCGCATTTTAGCACCTCCATCTAGATCATAATCTCCTTCTACAATAGCCAAAAAATCTACTGTTTGAGCTATGTTACCTGCGGGTGCGCTAGGGTTGGCTTTTTCTGGTGATTCCACCTGAGCAATATCAAAACCACTTTCTGTAACATTGCTGATCCTAAGTGCAAGGCGATCACTATTACTCGCAGTAGTAGGTAAACTAAAAACCACTGGAGCAACTGAAAAAGGTGTATCAAAACAAACATGAGTAAATGAAGGGTTATCTGCTGTGTTATTTAAGGTAATACGCCCTGCGACCACTTCAATTTCGCCACAAGCTACTGGGTCGCGCGTTGAGCCATCGGCATTGTCACCGGCTTTTTGCTTGGCATATATATTAGCTATTCTATCGGAGTTAAGTACAGCATCATAAATTTGAAACTCATCTAGTTTTCCTTCAAAACCTTGAGCCACAGAAAAGTCACCACCAAATTCATCTTGTTCTTGGCCAATAACAATTGCATTACTATTAGTGACAGATAAAACACCGCTATTAACACCATCATCACAATCTTGTTCATTACCATCAACAAATAAGCAAACATCTTCACCCCTTCGGGTAAGGGCAATATGATGCCATGAGCCATCAGTGAGTTCGATACTACTTGTTAAGGTTTCACTGTTATCTCTAACTTTAATATAAACTTCGTATTCATCTTTAAGGAACACCTCTAATTCATCATCGTTTTCATTATCACCTAATGCATGAAAAACTTCCTGCTGAGCTTTATCTACAGTTGTATTAACCCAGAAACTCACCGAGAAGTCATCTAGGCCATTAACAGAACCACTAGGCACCATAACCCAGTCATTAATGCCATCAGCAGTTAAGTCGAGTGACCGATTAATAACAGCATCATCAACAGGATCTAATACACCAAAGGTTTTACCAGAATAATCTCCCGTTTGATCAAAAACCTCATCATCAGCCCCAGTGTAGCTGCAATCATCAAAACGGTAATCTAAGATTAAACTCGCGGCTTTAACAATTGTTCCAGTAGCAGTTGCATCAGTGATAGAACCTGCACTTGCATTACTTAATGTAAGAGTAAAGTCACCACTCCCTAAAGGTGAAGTAATAATATTTACTGTACTAGAGATATCACCCTCGAATATCGTTACCGTGCCATTAGCGCTCGTATAATCAGTTCCTGAAGTAGCAGCACCATTTGAGGTGGCATAATCCAAGGTAATATCTTCGGAGTAACTACTCGTCAGCTCAATAGTAAAAGTGGCAATATCGCCAGCATCAATACTTATATCATCAACAGAAATATCGGGCTCATTTCCAATCACCGTAATACCAAATGTAATTGAAAAAACATCACTTTCTTTGTTGGTGTCACAACCATCTTTTCTATAGGCATAAAAAGAAATAGTATAACTACCTGCTGTTGAAGGTGCAGTAATATCAAAACCACGATTATAAGTGCCCGCACGTTCTATATTAGCGTCATTATTGCAAGTAGTCGTACCATTTAATATGTAAGAAGTGGATCGCCAACGCCCATTATCACCGTTCCCATCGGTAGTGACATTAAGTAGCACTGATATTGTTTCGCTCGCTGAAACTATTGTAGTTGGAGTACCATTAAGTAGTACACTATTAATAACTCTCTCAGCTTGACTCGGCAGTGAAAAACAAAGTAACAAAATAGCTAATATTAATACGTTTTTCACGGTGTGATCCTTCCCTATACTATCTGACTAGAACAAGCATTTAAAATGCATCTACATATTGACATAATCTTAGATTGTATTTTGCTTTATCAACAAGTTGCCATTTTTACAACAAATAAGTTTGGTCGCTTGATGAAAGCTTTCATCATCAAAACTCTGTCTTGGCAAAAAATAAAATATAGGCAATGTTAACAAAATAAAGCAAAGGTAACGCTAAGTAGCTAAAGTTGCAATATAAAGAGGTGAAATTGACTGACCACTAAATAAAAATGGATACTCACTTGTATCCATTTTTACTGATTCAAACAACCTATAGCTTACGACTGTTAATAAACCTGTTAAATAACGAGACCATAAAGATATTATTTATCTTTATGGTCGACCCTGTAACAGATTTTGTGTAACTGCCAGGTTTAAATAACATCTTTCAAACGGTCTTCAAATTCAATCATAAAACGATTCAAGGCCGTTTTCCAATTTCTTATCGGCATCGTCCACTTTTTAGATGCTTGTTCAATCGCTAAATAGATAACTTTTTTAGCCGAATCATCATGCGGAAATAGTTTACGCTTTTTAATAGCCTTACGGATAACACTGTTCAATGACTCAATCGCATTGGTGGTATAAATGGCTTTGCGTATATCATTAGGATAGTTAAATATTGTGCTGACGTTTTGCCAGTTACTGCGCCACGAACGCGATATACTGGGGTATTTACTGTCCCAGCGTTGCTCAAATTGGTCGAGCGCCATCAAGCCTTCTTCTTCGGTTACTGATTGATATATTTGCTTTAAGTCACCAGTAACAGTCTTATAATCTTTCCATGGCACAAGCTTCAATGAATTACGCACCATATGCACAATACAGAGCTGTACCTGCGTTTGGGGATAAACGGTATTAATGGCATCAGGAAAACCTTTAAGGCCATCGACACAGGCGATGAGAATATCTTTTACCCCTCGATTTTGAAGTTCAGTTAACACGTTGAGCCAGAACTTAGCCCCTTCATTTTCGGATATCCACATGCCGAGCAATTCTTTATGGCCTTCAATATTGACGCCTAAAGCCAGATAAACTGCTTTATTAATAACGCGTTTGTCTTGCCTGATTTTAACCACTAAACAGTCCAAATAAACAATGGGGTAAATCGCATCGAGTGGCCTGGCTTGCCATTCAATCACTTGCTCAATAACGGCGTTCGTTACACGAGAAATAAGCGAGGGTGACACATCAGCATCGTACATTTCCTTGAAGGTAGCGACGATATCACGCGTGGTCATGCCCTTGGAATACAGGTATAAAATTTTGTCGTCCATCGAGGTGAAGCGGGTTTGGTTTTTCTTCACAAGTTGAGGTTCAAAGCTTGAATCTCTATCGCGTGGGGCATCTAAATCGACTTGACCATCTTCGGTTCTGATAGTCTTCGATGAATAACCATTACGGTAGTTATTTTGCTGAGATTGTTCATGGCGAGCGTAACCAAGGTGTTCGTCTAGTTCAGCATTAAGTGCTGCTTCGACCGTTATCTTGGTTAACATTCTACGAAAGTCAGTTAAGTCTGCTTCCGTCTTAATTGATTTAGCCGCTTGCTTACCAAACGCTTCGAGTTCTTTCTTATTCATAATCTGCCTATCCTTAACCCTACATGGGTATTAATAATAGGCAGTTACACAGATTTTGTTACAGGGTCTTATGGTCGTTAATATCTATCCATGAATTACCTCAAAAATATCTTTAAATGAGGTTTTAGTAATAATATCAATATGTAAATGTAATTTACGCGCAATATCACTCGAAGATATAACACCTCTTATATGGTGATTACTCCTATCAACAACTAAACAATGGCGTAATCCATAATTTTTTAATGTTGAAACAACATCATTAACCTTAGCATTTTCAATATCTTTGTAATCAAGTGCGTGTAGCATAGACCTTGGTATCATCATATCTTTTACTAGTATTTCATCTCTAGCAATGCCCTTCGCAACTTCTGCTACGATACTTTGCTCTGACAACTCATTGGTACTCACTATACCTAAAAAATCATTGTTTGTTGACACAACTATTTTCATTTTTACATGTGCTTTGAGCATCAACTTTAAAGTATCGGCAGCATCAGTATCCCCTTCAATCACTAACGCCTTATGTTCTTTAAAATCAGTAAAGATATCTGTAGCTGGCGATGTTAAAGATATATTGTTAAAATCTTCTGGTGATATAATCTTATCTATTAAATCTAAATCAAATAACTGTAAACTGGTCATAATTACTACTCACTTTATTAAGAATCATCTTGTCTGTAACAGAAAAACACATACTAAATAAATGATATTTTCCTGCTGCTTAATCAAGGTTTTAATCGTGTTACTCAGTTAATTAAACGCTTGATTAAAAGCATCTTTTGTATAATTACAAATCACTTTTATATTGATGTTTTTTCTGCCTAGTAAATGAAATATGACAGCCGAACTTAGCATGACCTTTTCGACAACTATCAAGCTCAAAAGTAACGTGAACACAATGAATTAAATGTGTGTGTATACTAAGGTTTATACGATTTTATTAACGTAGGATTTTAATTTTGCGTCCTACGTTTAATAACAAAATATCGTTGATAGCATCTTAAATAAATCTCCACAAAAAAATTGTCGAGATTAGGTCAAAAATCAATATTTAAATGGCCTGATTAAAAGCAATGAAATTTATACGATTTTTAAGGGAGGAGCTCTTGGGTGCAGGTATTGAAATTTGTCATTCAATAATATGATGTTTTTGTTTGTTGAGATTTTAAATAGATAGGTAACTTGGTTGATGCGATTATTTGTTTTATTGCTGATAAGCAATACATCAGGTTCTGCATCACATGCGATATCAGTGAAGACTTCAAGAGTGAATTGTTGAGCAATGTTCGAGTTTATTTCATCGCCAATACTATATCCTAACTCTCCATGGGAGCTGGTTATAACAAATAAAAGTATGGCGAAGATAAATTTACTCAAGCGGTTCTCAAAATAAATTACTATTAAATATATATTGAGTGACAAGTTTATTTTTTCAAGTCAGTAAATGTAATTTTTTATTTCTATGATTTTCAAGTTACTTTTTCACATGTAATTTCTCTTAAATGACACTTTAGATAGCGCTTATTTAGGCTATCTACTGGTTATATCTAACAGCATAATCTAAGTAAAAACTCAGCAAATCTTAAGTTAACTCTGCTATCTTCTACAAAGAGAAACTGTTTATTATAGGCTTACCTTGAAAATATTAATTATTGAAGATTCAACTTCATTAAGAAGAAGTCTAAAAATAGGGCTGTCAAACTTAGGTTTCACGGTAGATGATACTGGCGATGGCTCTGAAGGCCTGAGTATGGCTTTAGCTGGTGATTACTCGCTACTAATACTTGATTTGATGCTGCCATCTGTTGATGGCACTGCAATATTAAAAGCTATAAGAAAAGCCAATAAAGACCTAAGGGTACTGATACTATCAGCAAGAGATCTGACTGAGGATAAAATATCAGGCTTACTAAATGGCGCTGATGACTATTTAACAAAACCGTTTTCATTCGATGAACTCCATGTTCGTCTGCTTTGCTTAATGCGCAGAGGCAGCTTAAATATAAATGACAGCAAAATTAATATTGGCGTTTTTTCATTAGACATCCATTTAAAACAATTGCTATGCAATAGCATCGATGCCCATTTAACACCTAATGAATATAAGCTTGTTGAATGTTTATTTACCAATCAAGGTAAAGTCGTCTCTCCTGAAAAACTAAGTGACTATCTAGCCGGCCAGTACAATGCAGTAGCAAAAAATTCCATTGAAGCCCATCTATCAACTACCCGAAAAAAAGTAAGAGATATAGGTCATGATTTACCCATAAAAACCAAGCGTGGTTTCGGCTATTTTGTTGAGAAAAATTAATGACTTCTATTAAGAAAAAGTTAAGTCGATATATATCAATATCAATATCGATATTGTTAGTCTCGCTCTTTTTAATTACTGATATTAGTGTTGATAGTTGGATCAGCAGTCAGTTTGACCGCGCGATGATTAATAAAGCCGGTTTATTAGAAACCTTAGTAAGCGAGCATCCTGACAAAGTAGATTTTGATTTTGCTGATGAGTTTATGCCTGAGTTTTCAGGGGCTAACGATCCTGAATATTTTCAATTATGGCGAGATGACAAGGTATTTGAGCGCTCTGAAACACTTAAGCTTTTTGAAAATAACGACTTACCCAAGTTAGACGTTACACTACACAAATCATCAATAACAAATATAACGCTACCCGATGGGCGTTCTGGCCGGATGTATTTCACAAAATTCATCCCTCAAATCGACAGTGATGTGAGAGAAGAATACGGAATAACAAAAGCGTTCTTTGCAAAAACTCAAAAGCCAATGGAGTTGGCCTATGCAACGAGTAACGAGGGCTTAAATCAAATTCTTTGGTTTGTTGATATTATTTTTATATTGACCTCGATTTTCGCGGTTATCGCGGTAAGGATTATCGTTTTTAATGTTGTTGAGCGAGGGTTAAAACCGCTCGATGAGTTAAATATCAAACTGAAAAAGATTAATTTAAATTCTGAAATTAGCACCATATCAACTAGCCAACTCCCCGAAGAACTTATCGCAATAGCAGACGGAATTAACCATTTTATCAGCGAGAATAAAATTCTTTATTCCAGAGAAAAAAGAATTACCTCTGATATTGCACATGAGTTAAAAACGCCAATCGCCGAGTTACTTAATTTAAGTGAAGTTGCAATAAAATTCCCTCATGAAGAGCAGTTAGCCGCAAGCTTTAAGACGGATGTACTTGCGATCACACAGCGATTAAGAAATATCGTCAATGGGATACTTTTATTGCAAAAAAGTACTTATCAAGCTGAATTAGAGAAACAACAAGTAAATGTTGAGCTGTTACTTAAGACAATCATGGTCTCTGAAAATAAGCAGTGCAGAAATATTACCCTTAGCTTTAGTAAGCAATGTGGTTATATTCAGACCAATGAATTTGCTTTCACTACTGTGCTAACTAATCTGATTAATAATGCGCTCTACTATAGCCCAGAAACAACTCCGGTGATTATTGCCGTAAGACCAGAAAAAAATACCAATAAAATACGGCTGGATATTTCAAACGTCAGCAGTTTTGAATATTCAGAACAAGACTTAACGATGTTTTTTGAACCTTTGTGGCAAAAAGATTCATCAAGAACATCCGAAGAAAGGTACGGGCTAGGTTTAGCAATTGTTAAATCTTACTGTGAGAGAATAGGGGCTATTTTAGACGTAGCAATAGCACCTGACCAACGTATTACTTTTACTATTATAATATGATCTACGGTATTATTTTATCTAGCCTATGACTAAGCTTGTGGCGTTATGAAAAATAACGACCATCAGTACCACTCAATTGCATTTATGTTTACCGCTTTAAAATTAAATATTTGCGATAAAGCTACGATAATTCGTAAACGTCAAGGCAGTTACCATGCAACTAAGCTGCCATTAATATTTTGTCAAACATTGATGATATAAAACTTTTAACTTTAACTATGCCCCCATAACGATCATAAGTAGATATAATAGCTATTTCCCTTTATCAATTTTATTTGTTAATGTGCCAGTGCGTTAAATCAGTATCGATGTGGGGACGACCTCACCGCTCTATTTTTTCAGGGGACGACCCCTAAATTTAATAGAGTGTCTATATGTATTGGTTCATCTTATTTCTCGCAGGAATTTTAGAAGCTGGCTGGTTAGTTGGTATTCAAAAATCAGAATCTTTTACAAATATCCCATATGTAATATTCGCTGTTCTTTCAATGACGCTTAGCTTAGTGTTGTTCTCAATAGCATTAAAAGACATTCCTGTTAGCCAAGCATACCTCGTTTGGTTAGCTATAGGTGCGTCATCAATTTCAATCATAAACCATTACTTTTTTGATCAACCACTTTCAATTCAACAATTGTTTTTCTTTTGTTTGATCTTTGTTGGTGTGGTTGGTCTAAAAATATCTAATTAATACAAAAATTAAACTTAGGAAATATATATGTCTGGTGAAAAAAACTTAGCAAAATTAATCGCGTCAATGACGCCTGTTTTAATCGAAGATGAATATGTGTTTGGTACTCTTGAGACATATGATTATCAACAAGTATTATTGCTAAACCCTATAAGCACTTTTCAAGAAAAGGAAGGATTAACCGTTATATTGACGAAAGAAAAAGCCGATGAATTTAACATTTCTTACTCTGGTGTTTTTAAATGTATTACATTGAATGTACATTCAAGCCTTGATGCAGTTGGGTTAACCGCTGCGGTTTCTACTAAATTGACGCAATCCAATATTAGTGCAAATGTGGTTGCTGCTTACTATCATGATCATGTTTTTATTGCCGTTAAGGATGCAGAACAAGCATTAATTGATCTTAACGCACTGACTCAACAAGGCATTGCAGGTTAATACCGTACTGGTTATTGAAAGGCATTACATGGTTTGTATACTGCTGAAGTATCTACTTTGTCAGAGGTTGCCTTTCAAATTTAAAACCCTAATGACTTCAATGTTGGCTTAGTTGCCAGTTAGGATAAATCCGCATCTATGACTTATGATTATGCTCAGTGGCCTAATAATATATTGATGCTAACGTCGCTTAATCGGAACAGTTACTATTATAAAAATGAGTATTAACGACTCTTTTTCAGAAATGATGATGATTTATTTCTGAAAGTTGGTGGTTAACCTAAATAACATTAGCTGGTCAATGTATTAGGTCGCAGTAGTCAATGGTAGAAATCGAAAGTTCTAATATAATTGGGTGGCATAACCGATGTTATTATTCAAAAAAGTAATGCCTAAAGAAGTACCTATTATTGAAATAAATGCCAATGTCGTTCAGTTTCGTTACAAATATGTTTTTTAACACTGGCCACCTTTTATCTAAACTATCGATTTAGTGGCGAATGCCAGATGACATGACTCAATTTAAAAATACTAATCTTAATCTTTATAAAAGACAGCTTAAAACAAAACGCTCTTCGCCTTTTGACTAAACTGAGGCTTGAATTTTAATCTAGTCACGCTTTAACCGAATAGGTAAACTAGAAGAATCACCTATTTAAGATTCTTCTAGTTTACGGCAGGTATTATCAATTTTTTTAATTCGAGTGTTGCAACTTCTTTACCTTCTTTTTCTTGCTCTACTCTAAAAGGAATAAAGTTATGCTCGACACTTAACCAAAAATGGGTTTTTCTTGAGCTATTGGTTTTTACTCGAGAAACCTTTAACGTATCAACCAGCCCCATTGGTGTCTTAATTTTTTCTCTACCTGAATATTCAAATATATAACTTTTAACTGAATTATCATCATAAACAAAATATTCTAAATGCTGTTCTTTTTTTTGTAAGTCATGGCTCAATTTCTCGATAACTAATAACGGGTCGAGTATATTAGCTTTTAAAGCAAGCGACCATTGTTCAGCGGTATCGCTCCCTAAAACAAGTTGGTTAGCATAATCAAATTCAATCGTTTGATTCTTTGTCTTCTTAAATGTTCGCTCATCTTTGCTGGTATATTTTATTGGTTTTATCTGTTGAGCATCATATGAAAACTCACTAGATTCTTCGGTATTAATAACATAAAAATATTTTGAAGCCTCCGTTTTAAATGTCAATTTATACTGATTATCAGCAGTTTTTGATAACATCCGCTCTGCTGTTCCATATTTATCACCTTTTCGATAAACGGTATAATGCGCTGTATATTCTGCCAAAGTGGCATTATTCGCTACAGTGGGTTTCTCTGTACTTTGTGCATAACAACTGACCATAACTAAACAGGACAATATATAAGTTCGAATATAAGTTGAGCGTAAAAAATGAGAGTAGAGAAACATCCAAATAGTACCTTGTGGTGGTGATGCAGAAAAATCACATGGAAAACGTTCTCTTTTTAGCGTAAATCACGTCCAAGGTAAATTGATTTTTATCTTAAAGGCTATTTTCAGTTTAGCCTAAGCGAACCTTAAGTTTGTATTATTACTATGAAGACACTAACCCATAGGTGTTTTTATGAATTTAATAATTAAATATATCTCTTATTTCAACAATATAAAATTAACAACGAATCAATTATTGTTCTTTACCAGTTGCTACATAGCACTGATCTTGAATTTACCTTTTTTGATCAAATCCACAACGATTATTACGGCGCTTGATAACTATAATTTATTCTTTCTGGTGTCATTGCCAATATTTTTATTAGCGTTAACCATGATCATTCAAGGGCTTTTTTCATTTAGATGGTTAACTAAACCTTTGTTGATCGCTACGGTGATTTGTTCTGCTTTAATATTTTATGGCACCATTTCATACGGGATCGTTTTTGATTACGGTATGGTGCAAAATACTATAGAAACCGACACGGCTGAAGCGTGGTCCTACATAAATTTTCACGCTATTATATTCTTTATATTTTTTGGATTGCTCCCCTCGTTCATTATTTATTCGGTACAATTAATTTATAAGCCCTTTTTCAAAGAACTGTTAAGTCGACTAAAAATCATTGGCCTAAGTCTTATCTCGGTCTTTTTAATAGGCGTCTTTTTCTATTCAAATTACGCGGCTGTTGGCAGAAATAATAAAGACCTTATTACCTACATCATCCCTTATAAAATGGTGGTTTCGTCATTCAAATTTGTCCGAAATCATTATTTTTATCCACCATTAGAATTTAAGGTCTTAGATACAACACCATCAATAGTGCGTGACAGTCAGAAAAAGCATGTCACCGTAATGGTATTAGGAGAAACAGCTCGCGCTCAAAGTTTTTCACTAAATGGCTATAGTAAACGGACTAACCCATATACCGAAAAACAAGGTGTTGTCTCTTTCTCAAATATGAGTTCATGTGGAACGGCAACGGCTGTTTCTGTCCCCTGCATGTTTTCAAGATTAAATAAAACGGGTTATGACAAACGTGTTGCGATGGCACAACAAAATGTTGTAGATCTTATTCACTTAGCGGGGGCTGACGTTTTATGGATAAGTAATAATAACGGCAGTTGTAAAGGCGTTTGCACGCGGGTAAAAACGAAACAAATAGACACTAACAAATCAAACCCTTTGTGTGATGGTGAGTACTGCTATGACGAAGCACTTTTAGCGCCCTTAAAAAGTAAGCTTAATGAACTAACCCATAAAAACACCATGATCATACTGCATATGATTGGCTCTCACGGACCCACTTATTTTAAACGCTACCCTAAAGACAAACGTATTTTCACTCCTGATTGTCAACGCAGCGATATTCAAAATTGTACACAAGAGCAACTTATTAACAGTTATGACAACACTATCGCTTATACCGACTTGGTACTCTCAAAAATTATTAATGAGTTAAATCAAGTGGCTGAGAAAAATGATATTGAAACTTCTTTGCTTTATATTTCAGATCATGGCGAATCACTTGGTGAGAATGGACTTTATTTACATGGTTTGCCCTACGCCTTCGCTCCAGAGGAGCAAACCCATGTTCCCATGATCTATTGGAACGACCCAATGCAAAATGACTTTGACCTTAATTGCTTGAAAACATCCGCAAAATCACCTATAACTCATGACAATGTTTTTGACACTTTACTTAGTATTATGTCAGTTCGAACAAAAGCATATTATATTGATAATGACCCTTTTCTGGCGTGTAAATCACAAGGTGCTATAGCACGCACCACTATAACCCAAGACAAATCAATGGAGATTCAAGACTAGTGTTTGACAATATAAATAAACCCAAAGGGTTGCATAGAGTCTATTTAGCGGCTTTAAATTCACTACGCGCATTTAAATGGCTTTACGCCAATGAGTCAGCATTTAGACAAGAGCTTTTACTGCTTATTATAGCCATACCACTGTCTTTTGTTTTTAATATAAGCTTCAAAGAACAAGTGATATTAGTTCTGGCGATTCTCTTTGTTATATTTACAGAAATATTAAATACCGCCATCGAAGCTGTTGTTGATAGGGTTGGTTTAGAGATTCATCCATTGTCTGGGCTTGCAAAAGACTTAGGATCTGCAGCAGTGATGATCAGCCTTATTGTCGCCAGTAGCATTTGGCTAATAATACTTCTGTAATGCTCATAAAAGCTTAACTTCAGTTTAAGTTAAGCTTTCCTTAAGTTTTATACTTTAAGGTAAGTATCGTGTTTTATTAGAGATATTAATAACGATGTTTACCTCTACAACCGCTTTAGTTCGTCCATTTTTACTGTTTGCATTATTATTAATTTTTACACTTTTTGTCGCTAGGCTTGGCTTTGCGATTTGGCAAATTGAACGTTTTACCGATTTTAGCAGTATGGTTACCCTGATACTTAATGGGCTAAAAATCGACTTAAGCACGCTAGGTTATCTATTAATTTTACCTGGAATAGTTCATCCCTTGCTAATGCTGTCTAAATTTCAAAGCACATGGCTTAGCGCGTTAAGAGCAATGTTTTTCTTTATTTTTATGGCAGTGCTCTTTTTTGAGCTTGCCACACCTGCATTTATTAATGAATATGGATTTAGACCTAACAGGTTATTCATCGAATATTTAGCTTATCCTGATGAAGTCATGAAAATGTTATTCAACGGACACTTATTGACCATAGTTGTATTATGTTCCTTAATGATGGTGTCTAGTCCGTTTATTTGGCGTACGGTAGGTAAACTCACTCGTACCAAAAAGCCAATAATTGCTGTAACGCCCTCATCATCATCCCTATCATTTATCATGCTCTTTATTGTGCTTTTTCTCTGCGCCAGAGGTACTGTAGGTCATCGCCCTATTAACCCGTCATTCGTTTATTTTTCTACCGACCCACTGATTAATTCATTAACCTTAAATTCAATCTATAGTGTTGCTCATGCCTATAAACAGTTCGGTAATGAAAAGTATGCATCAAAACTTTATGGCACTATGGCTACAGAACAAGTTATTAAACTTGTTCGCCAGGAAACTGGCTTAAATACACAAGTTTTTAATAATAATGCGCAACCTTCTTTTAGCGCTAGGGCACCCGTTTACCAAGGAAAACCTAAAAATTTAGTGATAATTTTAGAAGAGAGTTTAGGTGCGCAATTTGTTTCATCATTAGGAGGGCTACCACTTACGCCTGAAATTGATAAATTAAATACTGAAGGCTGGGCGTTCAAAAATTTATATGCTACCGGTACACGCTCTGTAAGGGGCATTGAAGCGGTTATTACTGGGTTCACACCAACGCCAGCTCGAGCAGTAGTAAAGCTTGATAAATCTCAGCATGGCTTCTTCACCATCGCAAGTTTACTTGAGAGAAATAATTACACCACGCAATTTATTTATGGTGGAGAAAGCCATTTTGATAATATGAAAGGTTTCTTTTTAGGCAATGGCTTTAGCGATATTGTTGATTTTAACAAAATACAAAACCCTCAGTTTGTCGGTTCGTGGGGAGCCAGTGATGAAGACTTGTTTAATCAAGCTGATATCGAATTAAGCAAATTACACAAAGGTGATAAACCTTTTCTAAGTTTTATTTTTTCATCCAGCAATCATGATCCTTTTGAAATACCCTCAGGTAAAATAACGCCACTAGCATATTCAACAGCGCAATTAGCTCTGTACGATTCAAAAGAACTATTGCGCCATCAGGCGATCCAATATGCAGACTATGCTCTGGGTAAGTTTATCGACCAAGCAAAAAAACAACCCTATTGGCAAGATACTATATTTATTATTGTTGCTGACCATGATGCTAGAGCGTTAGGAAACGACCTTGTTCCTATTAAAAATTTCCATATTCCAGGCGTTATTCTTAATTCAGGCAATAAACATTTATCTGATGAAAGAATTGTAAGTCAAATCGACCTTGCTCCGACCTTGCTGTCCTTAATGGGCGTAACTAACGATTCCCCTATGATTGGCCGTGATTTAAATAATACCCAGGTCAAAGGAAGGGCAATGATGCAATATGCCGATAACTTTGCCTATATGACCGATGAGAATGTCACAATACTGCAACCACAAAAGCCACCAGTAAATTTTGACTATTCTTTAAAGAAAAAGAAACTAGAACCTAAAGCAATTAACGCGAAACTTGCTGAGATCGCTTTAGCCCATGCTTTATGGGGAAGTTTAGCCTATGAAAATCAGTGGTATTCCAGTAAAACTGAGTGAAACACTGAGCAACACAACCTTAAGTTATTGATTTTAATGATTTATTAAAAGTATCACTGACATATTTTCGTCAGCATTCCATTCGTGAGCTTTATTAAGTCGGCGGGGCTCAATTCTATTTCTAATCCTCGCCGGCCTGCACTCACATAGATAGAGGCGTAATGGTTAGCTGAGGCGTCAACAATTGTTCTCAGTGCTTTTTTTTGCCCAAGTGGGCTTACTCCTCCAAGAACATACCCCGTTGAACGTTCAACATCAGACTTATCAGCCATATTAGCTTTTTTAGCTCCAACAGCTTTTGCAATAAGCTTCATACTAAGCATAGCGGAAACCGGAATAATACCTACGGCTAAGCTTTTATCATCTAGCATTACCACTAAAGTTTTGAATATTCGTTGTTCGATGACACCTAATTTTTCGGCTGCTTCGAGTCCATAGGACTCCGCGGTTTCATCATGAGAATACTCATGTATTTTATGTAAAATTTTATTTTTTTTAGCTACATTGATTCCTGGTGTCATTTCAATATCCTAAGTGAGTAGCCTAAAGAAATCGCTGATAATTGTTGGCTAATATATTATTATAAAAACAATGTTCAAACTTAAAGAGCTTCTTTAAAGCGACTCTTTATTTTCATGCTGACAGTTCCAGCATATCTCAAAGGAAGCATCATTTGTTTCGGCGCAGCTTTTACATAGCCAGTCTTCGCCTTTGTTTGCCTGCTGATATGACGTTAATATCGTCGTCGCACGTTCAAAATCAG
The DNA here is from genome assembly GCF_014077245.1 of Colwellia sp. BRX8-9. NCBI lineage: Bacteria > Pseudomonadati > Pseudomonadota > Gammaproteobacteria > Alteromonadales > Colwelliaceae > Colwellia > Colwellia sp. BRX8-9. The sequence continues at coordinate 89,689 of NZ_JACGVN010000012.1, read as the reverse complement.
CCTCATTAACAAGCCAGACTTCTGGCCAAGCATCAAAAGCTGATATTTCACCTACGGCTCCTTGAGCAAATTCATTTTTAATAAAGCAACTTATTTGTTGTGCTTCAATAAGGTTTTTAACATTGTTAACCATAAAATGGTTTTCGTGAGCATAAAGCAGTTTCATCATTTCGCCCTAGTGATAGTTATTAATAGGTAGGGTGTAGTTAGCTAAAATATTAACCAATAAATTCATTATTACTTTGTTAATAACACTGAATTTACGCAAGTACGTGTTGGCTAATATGCTGATTAAATTGGATAAGATCGAAAGAACCTTTAATCTCAAATTTAGCCATACCGAGTTCACTGACATAGACTTCTATTTCACAATCTAAATCTAATGTGCCCGATGACTCAACTGAAAAAGCCTGTATTTTGCTATAAGGTAAAGAAGTATAGTCGACCTTTGAACCGGTAATTCCCTGAACGTTGGCGGCAATAATGCGCTTATTCGTGAATACCACTTGGTCTCTAATACTTTTAAAGGCCGCAAAAATTGACTCCCCCTCAATCATAAACTTGTGAAAGTCTTCTCTCGCATCTTCGATTTCTATTGGTTTTAATTTGAACACCGAAGAGTTTTTAAAATCTATCATAGTTAATCCTTATGTAATTAATTTTCGAATACCGTAATAAAAAGCATAGCTTTGCAGTATTGACAAACGTGACATTTATCTCCAACTTCATGGTTTCCCACGATGATGTTACGCCATAGCAGTATAGTTGGGGTGTGCTTGTACCCTATTGATCCACATTTGAATCGCAGGATATTCAAGCAGGTTAAAACCACCCTCTTCTGCTACGTGTGTATATCCATAAAGTGAAATATCAGCGGTAGTCAATGTGCTCCCGACAAGATAAGGTGTTATTTCCAATTGCTTCTCCATAATTCTTAGAGCTTTGTGACCCCCTTCTTGTTTGGATTGATATTCCGCTTTACGGTTATCAGGTAAACCAAGATATTTAGCAATAAACCTAGCAACAGCAATAAATGGCTCATGGCTATATTGTTCAAAAAATTGCCACTGCTGTACCTTTGCATTTTCATATCTATCTTTAGGTAACAGTGATGAACCTGAGGCAAGGTAATTCAAAATAGCGTTAGATTCTGATAAAAAACGTCCGTCATCGAGCTCAAGTAACGGAATTTTTCCTGTTGGGTTCTTTTTCAAAAACGACGCTGTGCCACTCTCACCTGCAAGTATATTAATATTAATCCACTCATGCTCTATCTTTAAAATTGAGGTGACAAGCTTAATTTTATAACAATTACCTGACTGAATATCCGCATATATTTTCACTAAATTATCCTTAAGCATGCCACGGTGCAATAATTGCTCGAACAATTATTATCGACAATATAAATAATAGCTTGTGTAATCAAACAGCGTAATACTTTACTGACTAGCTATGCCGATTACTCGTCCAACAACCAACCTTGCTCTACCGCATTATCAATTTGCTGACAAACATATAACCATAACTGAGGAGCGAGTCCTTCAAGAAAACTATTACGTTTTAGTACCTGTGATTTGTTAACCTTATGCTTAACCCAACTGCCCCCCTCATTCTTTATATTTTGTAAAAAGGGTAAAACGCTGTCTATGGCTTTAGCAAATCGAGCATCAACAGTTTCAGCTTCTTCGAACTCTAACCATAAGGCATTAAAAGCTTGAAATTGTTTATCCGGCAATAAACCAAAGATACGGGTTGCTGCAGCAATTTCTTTTTCTTGTTGCTCTGCTAGTGCTTGTTTATCGGAAAAAGCAAACATATCCCCTGCATCTATCTCGACAATATCGTGAATAAGTAACATACTCATCACTCGTGCTATATTGACCTTCTCTACTGCATACTCTTGAAGTATTTCAGCCGTTAATGAAATATGCCAACTGTGCTCTGCACTGTTCTCAAATCTATTTTTATCAGACTTGACCAGCGCTTGTCGATAAATTCCTTTGAGCCTATCTAATTCAATAATAAAATCTAATTGTTTATTGAGTTCTTCCATTGTTTTTCCAAAATGATAAGGTAAATGAAGCATAATTTGACGGCAGTTCGCCGCCTATAGCATAAAAGATCGTGCTTAGTGGTGGTCAACAAATCATCAAATAATGGCGAGGCGGGAATGAGCAACTAAGTGGCGTTTAAAACCAAACCTTTCGATTGATTAATGATCACAAGTGAGAAGACAATTTCTGTTGCTCCACCAATAAATGCGCCAATGATAAAATTAGCACCTAACAATATACATAACATACCAGAAAATATCAGCACGCTTCCTAAAAGCCAATATATTTTTAAGCCATACAGCGTATTAAACACTAGATAACGTACACCAATGATCATCAGCATTATCGGATAAAACCATTCAACTTGCAGCTTTGCTACATAGAAAGCCAAAAATAAACCAACAAATAAGATAATTGTACTTTCTAATGCCAGTTTTCCAAGTGGATTTTTAGGATAGTGATTGCCAGGACGTTTAAAGTATTTTGACAATAGCATCGACAACGGATGGATAAACATACCGCCAAAGAATAATGCTAGCATACTCAATTGATTCGAATGCACTAAGGCAACTGAACCAGCAGCACACCAAATTAAACCAGAAACTAATACACCAATTCCACCATCAAAATATGAAAAGCGCATGTTTTCCTGTGCTGCTTCAAACTTCATCTAAACTCCTTAACTTTGCAATGCATGTCCTATTAACGGCAATTCACTAACAATAATATCCTTAACAAAAATATTAAGTAAAACCCTATAGCTAATACTTAGTGTTTGAACATTTTTTGTAAGCTAAAATGGATAGTTAAAGCACAAAAATTTGATTAATCAACAAAATATAACATTGGCCACTTTGAAAATACAACCGCTACATTTTTAACTTAGGTAAAAAAACACCTTAAATTAAGTAAAAAAATACCAAATATTAATTTGGTATTTATCTAAAGTTGACCAAGAGATTCAGTTTAACTTTTACTTCGGTAATGAATCATCAGTGAACCCGAAACATTACCAATAGAGAGCTCTTTAACCAGTTCATAATCAACTTCTTTAAAAAATTGTTGATATTTCTTTGTTGTCGCATAAACAGCAACCCCTTCACTTGCAGAGTGCTCTTCTAATATTGTATTGACGGCTGCCATAAGGTAATGACCAAAGCCATGATGTTGATGTAAAGGATGAATCGCAATAAAGGCAAGCATATGAAATTTCTTCATTGGTACAGCAGCAAGTACTGTTTTTTCTTTTTCAATCATCTGTTTGGTACTAAAGTAGCCAGCACCTAGCATCATCTTTAAACGCCAGTGCCAAAATCGCTCTGAACTAACACTTTCATCTGGGCTATTTAAACAAGCAACACCTACCATTGCCTCCCCCAAGTATAAGCCAACCATAGGTTGTTTAGCATGCCAAAAAGCACTTAACTCTTCTCGAATGGCTGCACGCAACTTTTGTTCGTAATCGTTGTTTTCATTGGAAAATATTTCTAGAAAAACAGGATCATCATGATAAGCTTGATACAATAAAGAGGCAGCGAGTTTTAAATCTTCACCTGACAAATAAGCAGCTTTTATATCAAGATTTTTTTTATCACGTATTACTTCTGACATACCTTGTCATCCTTGCGTTTATTATTTTTATTTCATCACCATAGCAGTAAAAAACGAATAAGGTCAAACAAAACTCCAACGCTTTCAAGCTATTTTCTTAAGACAAATATGTAATAATAAACCGTCGATAGCAGGTGCCGTTATAGTAAAAACATTAGGGTTTAGTTGTAAAGGTAGCACTAGCGGTTACCTTTACACTATAAACAATAACGATTAACCTGAAATGTTGCGTCTATAATCTGCACCATTACCCGTTTCTAATAAAACACCATCTACAAAATGTAAATATGTGCACTCGTCCTTAGTGGTTAAATCATCTTTATGGACACGATGAGTACGATAAAAGAGCACCTGTATTTCTTTACCGTCTATTTGGTATTTTTCATTGAAGTCGCCAAGCCCTAGCTTTTGCTTAACATCACTATAGCTGGCATTTAATTGAATTTTGTCAATTTTCTTACGGTTTTCATATTCACGATCGCCAAACGAAGTTGACATTGAATGCCCTTCATCACCGCCACCAACAGCAATAACACATCCCGTTAATGATAAAGTTAAAGGTGCCGCAATAAGTAATGCTATAATTGATTTTTTCATAAGTTTCCCTGATTAATATTTTATGTGTAAATATTTTATATAATTTAAACAACGTTATTGGTCTACAACTTACTTAATAGCAAGGGATAAACCAACTCGGCAACACATTGATATATATATAAATAAAATAAAAACCAGGTAAACACGGCGAACATGTTTTGTGATATTCGCTAAAACATAGCCTCTTTGACAAGTAATTATAAATTTATGACCATAACTGACGAAATAACAATCATCGCTAATCAATTAGCTAATCAAGGTAAAAAGCCAACGGTAGCCTTGCTTAAAACCAAACTAAAAACACCAGTTCCACTGCCAACCCTTATATCAATATTAAGAAATTGGACCCATGACCCTAAACTGATCACATTAACCGGTGAAACTAAGAAGCTTGTTGAAAAAAATCAAACGCTAGCCTTGAACTCTCCAGAAATAGAGATGATGATAACTAAAGCAATAGCAACGGCATTAGAGCCAATAGAAACTGAATTAGCAGAGCTAAAAGCCCTGATCATTAGCCTAAAAAAAATATAAGTTAAGGAATTCTAGGGCTGAGCATATTAATAAAGCTAACCAGTGAGTCGGCCACTTTCTTATGCGCTTTAGCACCTACTTTTTCGACCCAGATCTCCCCGTTGTCATTGTTGACACTTAAAATCATATTATCGTCGTCGGTCAAGGCAAAAAATAAAGTTAATGGTTGCTTTAATTTCTGCTTCATTAATATATGCCCTATCACATTCTCTTGTAAACGTTGGAAGTCATCTTTGCTCCAAGCAAAAAGTAGTGATAAAGCGCCTTCCTCACAGCTTGCATCTAAGGTGTCGCTGTACAAACTGGTGAAATAGGTTTTAAAATCCGCGTTTATTGTTATTTCTAACGCTTTTTCAACATTATCAAAGTTAATCGGGTCGCTGATTTCACAAGGTTGCCAATATTGATGATTTTCATCATAATCATCTGATAAACATGGAGAAGGCCATTGTTCGTCTTTTTCTATAAGCGGTAAATGCTGGTAACGTTCTTGGTATTGTGATAAATATTTTTGTGAAAATAATGATAAAGATTGCATTAACTCGCATGGTGATGATTTCATCTGTTAAAAAGATCCTTTAAAATGTAACGACAAATAGCCAATAGACTAAACTAGCCATTGTATGACAAATTATAAAAACGCAAAAGTATTAAGCCAATTAACACTTGGAAAAGCCACTAATTATTGCAGTGAATATAACCCAGAACTCTTACAAGCGGTACCTCGAACTTTAAATAGAGACAGTTTAGCTATTCACGCCGAAAGCTTACCCTTTATTGGCGAAGATGTCTGGTATGCCTATGAACTTTCGTGGCTCAATAGCAAAGGTAAACCCATTGTTGCTGTTGCAGAATTTCGTTTTCCTTGCACCAGCACTAACATAGTTGAGTCTAAGTCATTTAAATTGTATTTAAATAGCTTTAATCAGAGTCGGTTTTCATCTTGGCAAGAGGTTGAAGATTGCTTAATTAAAGATCTATCCAATACCGCTGAAGGCAAAGCGGGCGTAAAGCTATTTCCTGTTGATAATTGCCCTGCACTGGAAATAAATCATCAGATTTTTTCTGAAAACACCCTATGTATAGATGATGTTGAACTTGATATTGATAACTATCAACTTGATCCAACGCTGCTCAACAATGCAAATATTGCAGGGGAAATTGTCAAGGATGAATCTTTAGTCAGCCATTTATTAAAATCTAACTGTTTAATTACTAATCAACCCGATTGGGCAAGTATTTATATTCAATACAGTGGTCAAAAGATTTCACCGAGCGCTTTGCTAGCTTACTTAATATCATTTAGACAACATAATGAGTTTCACGAACAATGTGTTGAAAGAATATATTGTGATTTAATGAAATATTGTCAAGTGACTGAGTTGACTGTTTTTGCGCGCTACACCAGACGAGGCGGTTTAGACATAAATCCATTTCGATCGACGTCTACCTTACACGCACCAACCGGAAGAACGCTAAGACAATAAACACTATTTGAGTTAAATCAATTATAAATCATTATCAATGCTGACTTTTTAGCATCTTAGGTTTACTATTAAGTCATATAATTTAAAAGTGTGTTCATTTTTATATTAACTATATTTAGCTATACTCAATGCAAATTTATCAAGTCCATTAGCCGATAAAGTACTTTACGGAAGACCGTTTTTTATGAGCAACAACCCAGCCGCCAACAAAGAAATAACATTACTGAAGAAAAAACTCGAACTCGCCATTACTTCACGTGCCGACGTAGAAAAAGATCTAAAATCACAGTCTTCACTGTTAATAACCTTTATTGAAAAGCTTTCTCTTGTATGCAAGGGCATGGATATTACGTTAGATAATAAGTTGGCTAAGTTACGACTTTTACTCAAACAGTCGGCGCCACTTGCTGACATTCAAGCACACATAGCCGCAACTTCACTTTTACTACAACAGCAATCTCAAATAAACATTTCAAATCTTAACCAATTACACGAAAGATTCCATATCGCTGGTTTAGCTTTGCAAAAAATCAATGGCTTACCTGCTGACTTACGACGTAAATTACGTAGTTTAATCACGGAGTCAAAAGATCCCAAAGATGCTGTTATACAATATGTTCCCTTGTTAAGTCAGTTATTAACCTTTTACGATGACGCCTTAGCAGCAAAGTTTATTGACGCTGCTCCTGTGGGGGGATTATTAGGACAACAGAACTCAACAACAAAAACGGTTAAAGTTAATAACGATGCCGAGCTGAAATACATCGCTCGTTTTGAAACAATTATTGCCGACTTAGTTGTCTCAGATAAACATGCAAAAGATATCGCTGTGATTAAGTCTCAGCTCAATGAAGGTATATCAAACAACAGCTTACTAGACAGTTTTTTGGCCGTATTTGATGTGATCATTGAAGATTTAAACGATGAAAGAAATACTGCAAAAGTATTTCTTTCAACATTAAGCGAAACCTTAACAACGGTACAGTTCGCAGTAAAAACAACACTAAACAGTTGCAAAGAATCTCAATCACAACATGGTTTATTAAATGAACAGTTGCAAAAACAGATTGTAGATATGGCTAATGGTTTAGATAAAGCCACGTCTCTAGCCGATATTAAAGTTGATATTAATGCTAAGTTAAAACTTATTGCTGGTACACTTTTAAAGAAAACAACCTTTGAACGTGAACAACAAGATGCTTTACACGGCCAATTATCGTCAATGACTGAAAAGGTCGAATTATTAGAAAAACAAAGCCGAAACTTTGAAAAACGTATTCAAGAACAACAAGCCAGAAGCTTACAAGACGCCTTAACTAAGCTCAACAATCGCGCCGCATTTGATGAATACTTCGCTAGAGAAATGGTGCGTTTTCATAATAAAAATTTCGACTTGGCTATTGTGGTAATGGACCTTGATAACTTTAAGCGTATTAATGATACCTACGGCCACACTGCTGGCGATAAAACCTTGCAAGTTATTTCAAGTACCTTAAAAAAACACATAGGTAGTGACGCATTTATTGCACGTTATGGCGGAGAAGAGTTTGTACTCGTATTCTCTGGTACCAATCAAGAAAACTTAATCGATAAACTTAACCGACTGCGCTTACAAGTCGCAAAATTACCCTTTAAATTTAAAAGTAATAAAGTGACCATCACCATTTCTATTGGCGTTACACATATCCAACAAGATGATAATGTCCATATGGCTTTTGAACGAGCAGATGGTGCACTTTATCAAGCCAAAGAGAAAGGCAAAAACAACGTTGTTTACCTATAAATATCGTCTGAAAATTCCGTTTTTTCCTGCAATTATCCATAAAAAGCTAATAACCTTGGTACGTTTCAAGTTATTAGCTTTACATTTTTCTGAAGGAGCTCAATGATGAATACGCAAATAAATCCTGTTGGCAATATGAACCTGCTCTCACAATCAGAAATAGAGCAACTTCAAAAATCAGCGAACAGTAAAACTTATCAAGTCTATCGAAATTGTTCACTCGCGGTATTAAATGCCGGCAGCCATACCGATGATGCCGAACAAATATATCAAAAATTTCAAGATTTTGAGATACAAGTTTTGCGCCGCGAACGTGGTGTAAAATTAGCTTTAACAAACCCACCTGGTGATGCCTTTGTTGATGGTAAAATAATAAGAGGTATACAAGAGCTTTTATCAGCGGTGTTACGCGATATTCTTTTTACCCATAATCGATACCAAGCCGATGCTAAACATACTCAGCAGATAACAGATCTTACATTTGATATTTTACGAAATGCGAATGTTATTATCCCTGAAAGCGATCCTAATCTGGTTACTTGCTGGGGTGGTCATTCTATAAACGATAATGAGTACAAGTACACTAAGGAAGTGGGTTATCAATTGGGCCTGCGAGGCTTTAATATCTGTACAGGCTGTGGCCCAGGTGCAATGAAAGGTCCCATGAAAGGAGCAACTATAGCTCATGCAAAACAGCGTAATAAAGACGGTCGTTATATTGGTTTAACAGAGCCAAGTATTATTGCGGCTGAGCCACCTAATCCTATCGTTAATGAATTAGTTATCATGCCTGATATCGAAAAACGCTTAGAGGCTTTTGTTCGAATGTCACATGGTATTGTTATTTTCCCTGGGGGCGCAGGAACCGCCGAAGAATTGCTTTATATTTTAGGTATTATGCTCAATAGCAAAAATGAAGCTCAAAAATTACCTATTATTTTGACAGGACCTAAAGAGAGCGCAGAATACTTTATTCAAATTGATCGCTTTATTGGCGCAACTTTAGGTGAAAAAGCACAAAACCTTTATGAAATTATTGTTGATGACCCAATTGCGGTAGCTAAAGCCATGCGTCATAAATTAAATGAAGTCATAACTTATCGCAAAAAAACGGGTGATGCCTTCCATTTTAACTGGTCTTTAGTGATTGAGCCCGACTTTCAACAGCCTTTTGAACCTACGCACGAGAACATTGCTGACCTGCCAATTAACTATGATTTAGACAAAGCGACATTAGCAGCAAACTTACGCCGTATTTTTTCTGCTATAGTAGCGGGTAACGTAAAATCGCAAGGTATTAGAGCAATCAGAGAGAATGGTCCCTTTGAAATATCTGGCGATAAAAAAATAATGAAACTAATGGATAATTTACTGGCGTCATTTGTTGAGCAACAACGAATGAAACTACCTGGCAGTAAATATATACCATGCTATAAAGTAATTTAAGGGTAAATGAATGTCCGCACATCTTGTATTAATTGATGCGTTGAATTTAATTAGGAGAATATACGCAGTACAAGAGCGTCCTTTTCTTTTTAATAACGAGCTTGCAGAAAACACCAAACAACAAGTCCTGTTTAATACTCAGATCGCTTGCGGACAAGCGTTAACAAAAATACTTGATCATCTACAACCTAGCCATGTTTTAGCGGTATTTGATAGTGATAAGCCTTGTTGGCGTTACGAGCTATTCCCTGATTATAAGAAAGGTAGAAAAAAAATGGCAGCACATTTGGCTGCCAGCCTTCCTGATATTCAAGATGAGTTAATGAAGCAACAAGTCGATTCATTAATACCAGAAGAAGATGAAGCTGACGATATCATTGCGACATTGGCGGTAAAAATGGCATTAAAAGATCAAAATGTTACGATCGTTTCGACAGATAAAGGCTTCCTCTCATTATTGGGTCCACATATCGGCGTTTATGATCACTTTAATCGTCGCCATCTTGATACTAACTTTGTACTAAGTAAATTCAATGTTAAGCCACAACAGCTTATGGATTTATGGACATTAACCGGTGACAATACCAATAAGATTCCAGGGGTTGCGGGGATTGGACAAGTCACTGCTGCACAGTTATTAAATCAGTATGGCTCATTAAAAAGTATACTTGAAGCAACTGATATTAAAGCAACATTAGCCAATAAGCTTGCTGAACATAAAGAACAAATTGCACTCAGCCAAGAGCTTATTACGCTCAAAAAAGACATACCACTGGGCTTTAATTTGAAAGATATTCGCCTTTCTTCATAGGGGAGTGAACAAAATATTTGTATTAAACCTTGTATAAATTAACTAAAATAATTAGCGCTTGTTAAGCTTCATATTTCAATATTGATCAACAATTTAACGGAAATTTTAATAAATGAATAAGAAAGTCATCTCTCGTATCTTAATCGCATTAGCCATTTACGGTGTTTTTGTTGCCCTAGTGGTAAACTTTTATGATGACAGTCCATCTGATATGGAATGGGGTGACCGCGAATCATATAACAAGCAATACATAGGTAAATTAACCTTAGAAAAGTTTAATTTCGACCAAGCGATAGAAGAATTAGGCAGTCCAGATATAACAGAGGCGAAAAAAGTTAATGAAGACAGTTTTCAAGTGACCTTTTATCGTACTCAACACGTTAAATCTGATGGATTTACTACCCAAGACGAATGTACCGCACTTTTATTTAAAAATGGCTCACTTATCGCTATTGGCAACACAGCTTACGAACAGTTTCAGCAACTATAAACTAACGCTGAAAGCAGCTTTAATAAAACAAAAGTCTAATAACGTTTCATTAAACGATCCTTTATACTAACAACTATAAAACACAATCAGGTAAAACCAAACGATATAGGGTGCCTGAAAGGTTTTATCCTAGATTACACAAGTATCGCGTGCTATAACAGCACCCGTTTCCTAATTTGACAAACTCTTTTGAAAGGCAGAAAAATGGCTACACAAACCATAACAGTGATCCCCGGCGATGGCATTGGTCCCGATATTATCGATGCTACAATTAAAATACTAGACAAAGCCGGATGTGATTTTGCATATGAATATGCTGACGCCGGTCTTACTGCTCTTGAAAATCATGGTGACTTGATCCCAGAAAGTACCTTAGCGCTTATTCAAAAAAATAAAATCGCCCTTAAAGGTCCACTTACCACACCGGTTGGCGAAGGCTTTACTTCTATCAATGTTACTTTGCGTAAGCATTTCCAACTCTACGCAAATGTTCGTCCTGTAATATCGTTTAAAGGCACTAAAGCCCGCTACGAAGACATAAACATCATAACGGTACGTGAAAACACCGAAGGTATGTATTCAGGCTTAGGACAAATATTGTCTGATGATGGCGAAGTTGCTGAAGCAAAAAGTTTAATTACCCGTGAAGGTGCTGAACGCATTCTTACTTTTGCCTATGAAACGGCTATCAAAGAAGGTAGAAAAAAAGTAACAGCTGTTCATAAAGCGAATATTTTGAAATCAACTTCTGGCTTGTTTTTAAAAGTTGCGCGTGAAGTTGCTGCCCGTTATCCACAAATAGAATCGACAGAAATGATCGTTGATAATTGTTGTATGCAATTAGTAATGAACCCAGAACAATTCGATGTCATTGTAACAACCAACTTATTTGGTGATATTTTATCTGACTTGTGTGCAGGTTTAGTTGGTGGTTTAGGTATGGCTCCTGGCGCTAACATTGGTGGCGACTGCGCTATTTTTGAAGCTGTGCATGGTAGTGCACCAGATATTGCAGGCAAAAATTTAGCTAACCCTACTTCAGTGATATTAGCCGCTATTCAAATGCTTGAATATTTAAACATGGGTGATAAAGCCAGTAAGATCCGTAATGCAATTACAGATGTTATTGCTACGGGTGATAGAACGACTCGTGATTTAGGCGGCACTCACGGCACCACTGATTTTACCCAAGCGGTATTAGAGCGTTTATAAACCTAACGGGTTAGAAGTTGTTAGTAATACCCGCTTGTAACAGACATTAAAAAACCGACATTACGTCGGTTTTTTAATGCAAGAAGAGCCGTGCTATTCTTCTTTCATTGGCGGTGGAGATAATAATCTTGCATGAACAGTTATTTCTTCACGATCATAATAAAGGTGCTTAGCGTAGAGTTCATACTTTACTTTATGCTCACTAAAAGCATCTTTAAGTATTTGTAAGTCATTAGTGACTTCCTGATAACGGCCTTTCATTGGCAACTTTAAATTAAATATAGCTTCTTTACAGTAACCTTTTAATAACCACTCAGCCATTAGCTTAGCTACGCGTTGAGGTTTTTCGATCATGTCACATACTAACCAATGAACATTTTGTTTCATTGGTACATATTTGAAACCGTCCATCATGCGATGTTTAACTTGCCCTGTATCCATTAATGACTCAGCCATAGCGCCATTATCAATAGCTGTCACCATCATACCACGACGTACTAATTGATATGTCCAACCACCAGGAGCAGCGCCTAAATCAACGGCTTTAAGACCTGATGTTAAACGTTCGTCCCATTCATCGCGAGGTACAAAGTGAAGAAAAGCTTCATCTAATTTTAATGTTGAACGGCTCGGTGAAGCGCTTGGAAACTTCAACCTTGGAATACCCATAGTATAAACAGAGCTATTATCGGCTAACGAAAAACCAAAAATAGCTTCTTTACCACTTAGAAAAAGACCATGTAAGATAGCGCCATCGTTATCACCTTTTTCCATAAGAATTTTATTCTTACGTAATGCCTGGCGTAGCGGTACAGACAGCTTACGACAGAATTTCGAAAGTTCTTTACCTTCGTTTGTGTCAAGCATTTCCATCCGTAAATCAGCATATTGCCATTCGGTACCTAAAACTTCGGTAATAGCTTCAACACGATTGTAATCAGGTAAGTCAATTTTATCTGTTACGGTAACAAACCAATCGCGAGCGAATATCAGGCGGCGCAATGGGATTTTTTCCATTAAAACTTCACCGTCTTGAGGATTGTTTAAATGAAAATAGACTAAACCTTCGTTTTTAGTTAGCTGTAAATAGCCAAACACTTCATTCCACGCGGCTTTTTCTTGAATTTCTGCACCACACTCTTTTTCAAAGCCTGGGCGACAATATAATATAATAGAGGTCATAACTAATTTACCTACAAACGATCTTGGTCTGTGTTTAAAGTACACAGAGTACTATTAATTCCCGCCCAGCTGATACACAACCAACCCAGCGCAAATGATATACCACCAAAGGGAACTATTTTTCCAATAACAGTAAAATCAAAAAATGTTTTTATATACAAAACACCACTAAAAAATAAAATCCCGGCTATAAAAAAGCTTGCTGATAAATATAAAAGATTAATAACTTTAGCCGCATGACGCTTACTCATTAGAACTTGCAACCAAATGGCCACAGTAAGTAGTGCTATAGTATGAAAAAATTGATATTGCAATGCATTGGCAAGGCGTGATTGTACTTCATTTGGTAAATTTGCCCCAGCATGAGCAAACCAAGCGCCGAATAATACAGAAAAACAGCCACTGATACCAATAAATATCATAATGGCGGTCAAGTAATTTCTATAAACACAACTATATTTCATCTGGGTTATGCTCATCAATAAATTTAACCATTTCATTAACCGCCGATTGTATATGTTGAGCATGGGTAAAACCTGACTTTACTCGTGGTTTCAAATTATGATCCCCATCGGTAAAAAATATACAGTGACAACGCTCTGAAAATTCATATTGTGCAATTTCTTCTTGGCTACCTAACGCATCTCGAGTGCCCTGTAAAATTAATATAGGCATTTGTGTTTCTTGCAAAGGTGCCAACCTTAATTTTTCAGGTTTTTTCTGTGGATGAAACGGGTAACCTAAACACATTACCCCTAAAAACTTAGCTGTTTTATCTCCAGCCAATGTCGCAGCGACACGTCCACCCATTGATTTCCCCGCGATAAAAAGGGGTAAATCACTATCTAACCCGTCAATAACGGTGGAAAAACATTCCAGTAATTTTGGCATTCTATCGGGTGGTCTACGATTACCTTGCGCCAAGCGAACATCCATATACGAAAAGTTAAATCTCAATACATTGATATTTTTTTGGTTTAAAGCAAGACTGACTTGTTCCATAAATTCATGACTTTTATCGGCACCCGCACCATGAGCAAAAACAACCAAAGCTTTAGGCTTTGCTACGGTACTAATAATAGTTGAAATATCAGGAGTAAGATTAATCATCTTATTGGTCATTTAATTCTTCTTGGTCTTGGGCAACAGTATCAAGCACCCATTCACGAAATGCTGCAATTTTACCTAAATCAACTTGTCGGTCTCGACACACGACGTAGTAGGCATTTTTACTTTCTAAAACATCTTCAAAGGGACATATAAGCCTACCTGCATCAATATCAGGTTTCGCCAGGAAACTATGAGCTAATGCGACACCTTGCCCATGCATTGCCGCCTGAACAACCATAGCGGAATGACTGAATATGGGTCCATGATTGACATTGGTTGCTTTAACGTTTACTTGTTTGAACCATCGTTTCCAGTCACGGCGAGAAGTATCATGCAATAAAGTATGGTTGATCAGATCTTCGACTTTATCGAGTGGCTTTTTACCTTGCAACAATAAAGGTGAACAAACAGGAATAAGATATTCTTTTTGTAATTGTTCTGCATCAATATCGGCCCAATGGCCGCGACCAAAATATATCGCTACATCAACATCACCCGTCAATGAATTCTCAGGTTGATCTACCGCTTTAATTCGAACATCGATGTCAGGATGTAAAGCATAAAAAGCATTTAATCTCGGCACCAACCACTGAATAGCAAAACTTGGTTGTGTGCTAACAGTTATCGCGCCTTTTTCACCACGGGCAAACAATCGCTCAGTTGCTTCGTTAATGGCATTAAAGACATCTTTAATATCAAGATAGTAGGCTTGACCTTCTTCAGAAAGCAACAAAGCACGATTTTTACGCATAAATAACTTTATGCCTAAAAAATCTTCAAGCGATTTTATTTGATGACTGACAGCCGCTTGAGTGACGAATAATTCTTCAGCAGCGCGAGTAAAACTCAACTGTCTTGCTGATGCCTCAAATGCTCTCAAAGCGTTTAGTGGCGGAAGCCTGTTAGACAAAATTCACCTTTAATTATAACTTTTACATGGAATAGCATTCAAAATAAATGCATAAATAAGCAACAATGATAAATAACTATTATTCATTAGTTTTTCTAATGATAAACATTATAAATTGTCATTTCAAAAGTTACCAGAGTTAACGTAGAATTCGTTTCATAGATGAAGGACTTCATCTTTATCCCAAACATATTGGGCTAGCTATTGAATGTGATTCCCAACCCATATTCAAGAATTAAGTAAGAAAAGGTCCCAGAACATCTATATGGATATAACGTTTAATTTAAGGGTGACCCTATGAAATTTTTTAATAAAGTAGCAATATTAACAGTAGCAGCAACCATGATGGTAGCACAAGTTCAAGCCATAGAATTGGTAGAAGTAGAAACAGTCGCTGAATTTTCAATAACATTAGCGGCTGAAAAAAGTCTCGCTGATTCAATGAAATTGAGTACCTTTAGCACCATGTTAGCAACAGCTGATATTAACGTGCCAGTGACACAAATAAGCGATAAAGAAGTAAAGTCTACGCGTGACTTTGAAAAGTCACTATTGATTGCTGAGTAAGCGCTTATCTTAATTATAGGTATACTTTAAAAGCTTTTACGGAAGTTTCTCTAGAACTTCTCTAAAGTGGATAATTAAATAATAACCTATAATAACCCAGCGAAAAGAAACAAAAAAGGATGCCATTAGCATCCTTTTTTAGCTCTTATTCACTCAAAACGCATGCGTTAACTTGGAAATATACGATTATTTTGCCAAAGTTTACTAAAGATAGAATCAACAGACATTGATGCCGCTTTTGAAAACTTTTCCGCTAAGGTTTTTTTCATTACGTATCTTAAAGCAATAATTTTGTGCGACTTACTACGAGACTGAAGGAAATCATCACTGGTTTGAATTTCATCAACTAAACCAAGCTCTTTCGCGGTACTGCCAAACCAATGTTCGCCTGTTGCTACTTTATCAATATCTAAACTTGGACGACGTTCGCGAACAAAGTCTTTAAAGAGTAAGTGAGTTTCTTCTAATTCTTCAGAAAACTTTTCACGACCTTTATCGGTATTTTCACCAAACATAGTCACTGTACGTTTGAACTCGCCGGCAGTAAATTGTTCGTAGTCAATATCGTTTTTCTTGAGCAGTTTATGAAAGTTAGGAACTTGCGCAATAACACCGATTGAGCCAACAATTGCAAACGGTGCAGAGATAATATGATTGGCAACACATGCCATCATATAGCCACCACTTGCCGCAACCTTATCAACTGATGCAGTTAACGGGATATTATGCTGACGAAGTCTGTCAAGTTGTGAAGCTGCTAAGCCATAACCGTGAACCATGCCACCACCGCTTTCTAAACGTAAAAACACTTCATCTTCAGGGGTTGCAACCGTTAGTATTGCTGATATTTCTTCACGTAGTGCACTCACTTCTCTTGCGTCAATGCTACCATTAAAATCAACAACAAAAATCCTAGCTTCAGCTTTAACTATAGTACCTTCATTATCGGCTGATAATTTTGCTGCTTTCTTATCGGCTTTAGCTTTTTCTTTCGCTGCTTTCTTATCTTTCTTATCTTTTTCTTTTAATTCTTCTTTTGATAAGAGGTAATGAATAATATCTTCTTCAACATCGATAAATTCTTCAGATAAGTCATTAAGCTCTAACTCACCTTTTTTACCGGCGGGTTTCATCGCTGAAGAAGCAATAACCGTGACAATTGCGACAATAGCAATAACTAAGGTGATCGCTTTAGCTAAAAACAACCCGTACTCATACAAAAATTCCAATACATTCTCCTGTTATTAACCTCATATGTCTAAATCGTTTATTGACTTGAGGCTAATATTTAAATTTATCTATTAGCTATATGGGGCATATTGCAAATAAATAAAGTTAATAAGTTAAAAAGGCAATAAAAAGGCAATAAAAAACCCTCCTAAGAGGGTTTTTTTAGTTATTGCTAAAGTTATTTAACAACACCTGTATCTGTTACTTGAATTAATTGTCCCATAGTCGCAAAGAAAACGGCTACTTGAGATTGCATCTCTTGTGTTGCTCTAGCACTTAACGCAGCGTCAGGTGAAGCTGGGTAGGCACGGGGATCTAGTATTGAACTGTGGTGTCCATTAAGAAATCGCACTACACCAGAACCTTCAGTTGTTTCACTAACACTTTGCAGACCCAATAAAGCGATTGCAGGTTCAGTGCCACCCATAGGGGTAAACGGAGCTCTGTTAGTCACTGTTTGGTCTGAAAGATTATCAGCACCATCACCAACAACTTCAATTAAATGAGTAGGCGTTTGTGTTGCTGCTAATGTTTGAACATAAGCTATAGGATCACCTGATTCAGTTACCGTTTGTGATGCAAAAGTAAACTGCGCAAAACCAGCATTTAGTGTTGTTTTTTGCTCAATAGATAAACCATCATAGAAAGCAAAATAGAAAGCACTTAGTTCGGTTTGAGTATAATCAGCAGGTAATGTTGCGGCAACTGCTGCAGCAAAACCAGGCGACAACTGTAAGGTTAAATTAGATTTAACTGTACCTTCAAATCTTGGCGAATCTATACCAAAGTTAGCTAACATTAAACCTGGCATAGCTAAAGAAGTACTAGCAATTTTGAATAATCCATCAATTTGTGGATTTAGTTCGGTATTAGCTAAACCAACAGCATTCATACCATATATACCACCTAATGAATGTCCTAGAAGGTGTACTTTACTGCTATCAATTTTAATTGGGTTACCATCGCTGTCAGCACCACCTAAAAAGTTCATGCCTAAACGCAAACCTAATAAATCAGCCGTACTTTGGCGAGTATTATCACGCATGGTTAGCATATTACCTAAGTTAATATAGTGTAATATCGACACTTCATTGGTACTAATTTCATCAGTACCGTCACCGTCTAAATCAAAACCACGGCTACCATGTAACGGCTGATCAATCGCAATAGTTGCGATACCAAATGCCGATAATATACCGGTGATCGGTAACATTTCTTCTTTTATTGAATTAATACCATGCACTAAAATCGCTACTGGCCAACCATTTTCAGGCATTTCTAATGCCGGTAAGCCCATGCTTGCACGCACTGGGTTAGCCCAAGCTAAATCAGGGGTAGTCATTTGCACATCTATTGGCATCATCGCGCTTGTTGCTGGAATAGGGTTAAACTTAGTTAAATTACGTTCAGTATCAAGAGTGGCTAATCCTGGATTTTCGCTTGAGCTTAAATCACGTAAACCAAAATTCATACAAAAACCATCATTTGCATCTAACGCATCAGCAGGGATCGCCCCTGGGTTTGCTGCTGCTAAGCCAGCAAGTGTAGCGCCAGAATCACAACGTGCACGCCACCAGTCATTAACAGGAGCTAATGGGTTTTCGGCAGAAGGTACAGCTGAGTAATAAGGAAGTGTAATTGAACCACGAATATAGTTTGCTGCTGAATATAATGGGATCAAACTTTCTGGAATTAACCCCGTTAATACGTTTGCAACTGAAATACCGGTATCGGCTACGCCAATTGCTGGGATTCCTTGTTGAGCATTAGCAACCATTTGAGGTACGCCCGCAGCCATCAAAGACTTAACCGTGCTTAATACACGCGTCGTTGATTGTGTTGTCATTGCAGCGGTATAAACAATAGTATCACTGCTAACCCCTGCTGCGACTACAGCAGCCTCATAACTATTAATTGCAGCTTGCAAACCTAATTGCGATGCATTGCCTAGTGGCAAAGTATTAATATCTTGACGTGCTAATTCATAGGTAGTTGAACCCGCAATAGCTTTACCATTGTTATCACGAAGATTGTTCGTCATTACCATAACATAGGTCGTTTCTGCTTTAAGCGGTTGAATCGGAATAAATAAAACATTATCGCCAGATTTTTGCGTAACAAAATCTTGCATGAACACAAGTTCACCAACAACTTTACAGGCAAGGCCACGAGTTACAGCAGTACAATCACTGTCATTCGCATCACCACCCATAATTGTTTCGAAGACTCTTACCGACGCAGGTTCAGAAGCACTAGCGGCATCTAAAGATGTACCCGCTGGGAATTCAATTCCAAGAGGAAAAGGCTGAGAAATAGACCAACCGTCCAGTGCACTAATGGCTACAAAAGGGTCTGAACCATCAGTTGGATCTGCAACAGGAATTTCTAACGTACCGTCAACGGTACCAGAAAAAATCAAGTCATTCGGAATAGAAAGTCCGGCAGCACCCGCACTTGGATTAAATTTAACACGAGCGGTTGGTGTTACGGCACTGCCGTTTTCAACCACTTCATTTTGAACATCTTTAATTGATTCATCATCACATGCCGTTAGTCCAAGAACACTGGCAATAGCAACACTAAGTACGAGCTTTTTCATTTTATCTCCCCACAGACGAGCTTTATATTATTTAGCTTTTTATGCTTTTATTTTTTATTTATCTGTAATTTCGTGAAGCGTAGCTCACAAAACTAACTTGTTCGACCAGTTAAACTTACCGTAAGAACTGCCTAAGTGCTAGCGGTTTCTTCTTTTATTATAACTTTAACTAACATTTTAGCTAAAACTTTTAAATATTACTCGTCAGTCAATAGGTCAAAGTAGTAGAATTACTGCCTTATTTACCTTCAAATAATTTGTATTGATACTATGTTTAATTACCAAATAACAGCAAATTCTTTAGCCAATAAAATAATTTTAGTTACCGGCGCAGGCGATGGTATTGGTCGCCAAGCGGCATTAACCTATGCTGAATTAGGTGCTACGGTTATTTTATTAGGAAAAACAACCGCTAAATTAGAGTCAGTTTACGACGAAATCATCGCACAAGGTTCCGCTGAACCTGCCATTATCCCCCTTGATTTAAAGGGTGCGACCAAACAGCACTACATAGATATGACCGCGACCATTGTTAATCAATTTGGTAAACTTGATGGCGCGTTACTCAATGCCTCAATGCTAGGTGAGTTAACACCTTACACGCAGATACATCAACAAATTTGGCAAGATGTAATGCAAGTTAATGTCACGGCTCAGCATCTAATGGCTCAAGCGTTAATCCCTGCATTACTGCTCAGTGATCATGCGTCATTGGTCTTTACCACCTCTGGTGTTGGTAATAGTGGTAAAGCTTATTGGGGGGCATACAGCGTTTCAAAGTTTGCAACAGAAGGGTTAATGCAAGTTATTGCTGACGAATACGAAAATACCACGTTACGTGTAAATGCGATAAACCCAGGCGCAACACGCACTAATATGCGTAACACTGCCTACCCAGCAGAACATGAAAACGATTCAGCAAAACCGGTAGATATAATGCCAGCCTATGTGTATTTAATGACGAGTGATAGTTTGGCTGTTAATGGCCAACGAGTGAACGCACAAAAAGCAAAATAAAGAGCTAAAAAAAAGGCTGTAAGAATAAACTCACAGCCTTTATGTTTTATCAATTAAGAATTATCGTAACTCTCTTCTTAAAATTTTACCTACGTTGCTTTTTGGTAAGTCATCTCGAAACTCAACATACTTCGGTACTTTATAACTGGTTAAATTGGCGCGACAATGTTTAATCAGATCTTTTTCCGTTAATGTTTTATCCTTAAGCACAACAAATATCTTGACCGCTTCACCTGTTGCGTCATTATCTATACCAATAGCAGCGACTTCTAATACACCTTCATGCATCATGACCACTTCTTCAATTTCATTAGGATAAACATTGAAGCCTGAAACGATAATCATATCTTTTTTACGGTCAACAATTTTAAAGAAACCTTTATCATCCATAAGAGCTACATCGCCTGTCGCCAGCCAACCTTCTTTTAGAATTTCAGCCGTGTCCGCTTCGCGCTGATAATATCCTTTCATGACTTGTGGACCTTTTACCCACATCTCACCTGGTTCACCAATCTCAGCATCACTACCATCATCTTTAATGATGCGTATATCTGTCGATGACGCCGGTAAACCAATGTTGCCACTATAGCTTTTTTGATCATAAGGACATAATGTTACTAAAGGTGCACACTCAGTTAAGCCATAGCCCTCTAATAAACGTGTGCCTGTGACACGCTCCCATGCTTCACCCACAGAACGTTGCACTGCCATACCGCCGCCAAGCGACATTTTCAACGTACTAAAATCAAGGTCTTTAAAACCAGGAGTATTTAATAAGCCATTGAATAAAGTGTTAACGCCAGTAATTGCGGTAAAAGGATATTTAGCCAGCTCTTTTACAAAACCAGGCATATCACGAGGGTTGGTGATCAATAAGTTGGTACCACCTAACGTTAAAAAGGTTAGGCAGTTAGCCGTTAATGCGAAGATATGATAAAGCGGTAATGCGGTGACCACGAGTTCTTTGCCATCTTCCATCAAAGGCTTTATTGCGGCTTTTGCTTGTAATAAGTTCGCAATCATATTGCGATGGGTCAGCATAGCCCCTTTTGAAACACCTGTTGTACCACCGGTATATTGCAAGAACGCAAGATCTTCACCACAAAGTTCTACTGGCGTGTAAGCTTTGAGCATCCCCTGAGAGACAACTTTATTAAATCTAATGGTGTTTGATAATTTAAAGGCTGGTACCATTTTTTTAACATATTTGACCACACAATTAACTAGCGCACCTTTTACAGTACCCAGTCGGTCGCCTAATGAAGTAAGAATGACATGTTCAACTGAGGTATTATCAATGACTTTTTCTAAGGTACTAGCAAAGTTTTCAATGATTAACATTGCCTTAGTGCCTGAATCTTTCAATTGATGCTCGAGTTCACGGGCCGTGTATAGCGGGTTAACATTAACCACGGTCAAACCAGCAAGTAAAGCACCAAACAATGCAATAGGATACTGCAAACAATTAGGTACCATAATGGCAAACTTATCGCCCTTAACTAAACCTAAATCATTTTGTAAATAAGCAGCAAACGCTTTTGATTGTATCTCTAGATCTCGGTAATTGATTTCTGCGCCCATATTAATAAAGGCAGTGCGTTCGGCATAAATATCAACGTATTTATTGAACATATCAGATAACGAGGAGTACTTATCTGCATCGATTTCAAATGGGACACCGGGTGGATAACTTTTTTCAAGCCAAATTTTTTGCGTTTGTTGCACTTTGCGACTCCTCTAATAATAGCTTAACTGTAGACGATTATTGGTTTTACTCGATTAATACTTTTATATTTTACGTATTATTTTTTAATCGATATCGTCATTTTACTCTATATGAATGAATTTTTATTTTTTAAAACGGATGTTTGAATTTTCTTTTTACGTGATTACTGGTCTGATGTCTATAAATTTTAGCCACGTTTACCGTTTTCTCTTTATAAACGGTAACATTTAGAAAAAATCAGCCAATAAACTCTAAAATATGTCTACTAGTCTGCTCAGGATCAGCCATATGGAAGTGATGTCCCCCAATTAATTTATAGCTAATAAAGTTATCAAACAATGGACCAAATTCTTTCAAACCAGTTTGTACAAATGACAAGCCTTTGTCACCATAAATTAATTGCACAGGAATTGTAATATCTTCAATAAACTGTTTTGCTTGCGCCAACGTCAGCCGATACGGGGATGTATTCCTTAAACGACGGTCAGTTCGCCAAATAAAGCCATTACCATCTTCAATAATCCCCCGTTCAACCAATAATTTTGCTTGTTGAAAGTTTAAATCAGACACTTGTACTCTAGCCTTAATTGCAGAATCTAAACTGGGGTGAAATTTTTTCTTTTTTGCTGAAGGCGATAATTGTTGATTGCACGTTAAACGACTTAACAGCCCCTTACGTAAATGCTCGGTCGCTTCCTCAGCTTCACCACTAATAAAGCCAATTGAATCAAGTAAGGTTAATGACTTAACCTTTTCAGGAAAAGCGGCTGAGAATGCTGATGAAATCATTCCGCCCATTGAATGGGCAACTATATCAACTTTCTGCCAGTGATTTACTTCCCACAGCAATAACAAATCATAAACGTAATCGATAAAATGATAATGGGCATCAGTACTTCTGTGGGACGATAAGCCATGCCCCGGCCAATCTATGGCGATAACACGCTTACCTTTAAAGTAAGGTAACATAGGTAAAAAACTAGCCGCGTTATCTAACCAACCATGTAGACACAAGACTAGCTCGTCGTTTTTGTCACCACAAGCTAGACCAGTCAGGGTGAGTTCACCTAAGTTAAAACTCACCTCTTCGACGTTATCGGGGATACGCAAGGTGACTATTTCTTTTTAACAGGCGCTGGTGCTTTTCTCACTACAACTCTTCTTGGATAATTGGAATAGCGAGGCTGCCAGAAAGAAGGAGACGACCAAAATGGATTATGGATAACGCGCACATCGACTTGCTTTTTTTCTTTCCACAAGTGTATTTTTGTCGCGGTTAGGACCGGATAATTATATTCGTGCTCGCCAATTTTCCCTTCTTCTGAAGCGGCGACAGTGCCTAATGCAGTTATACTGCGACCTTCTTTATAAATAACGGGATCGAGTAGACCTGAAAAATAAACACGAAAACGTCCCAACGTTTCATTACCTTGCTTAGGTATCGCTGATGACTTTAACGGAAAGTGAACAATTTCTAACATACTATTGTTCGCATTATTGGTTACTTTTGCAATAACGCCACCCCAGCGAGCCGCATTTCCTTGTTCTGTATTAGCATTATCTCGAACAACGACAAAGTCTGTTAATACCGTATTATCAGGTACCTGCAATGCTTCTGGAACTGATGAACAGCCACTTATAAATATTGCACTTACCCATAAGGGTAGCATTAAGATTATATTACGTTTTTTCATCATATTTACCTTTTCTAGATATATTCGCTAACCAAACAATACCACCAACACCAATACTAAACCATATAACGACCCATAAAAATTCAGGTATGCCAGTGAGTTGTGCTAATGCAGCACCATCGCCAAAGTTTCGTCCATCAACCAAGTACCAAGGACTTTTTACACTGTTAAGTAAAATAATTGCCCCTGTTATTTGCAAACTTGTCTGTAAGTAACTTAATTTTTTATATTTAAATTTCAATAAAACGAGTGCTAACAAAACACTAATAATAATTAGCGTTAAAATATCTCTCGCCCAAAAAATCAAAGTGATTAGTAACAATAATGCGATAATACCACTTAGTATTTGTGCTGCCCGTTGGTGCATACTCGCGATAAAGTAAATCCCTATTCCCCATAACGCCGCGCCAGCATAACCCATAAAGCTAATAAAAAAATTCATTCCTCCACGAGTTGTGCATAGCCCTGCCCCATTAGAAAACAATTGAATTTGTACGATAGTCCCCCCGGTAAAGAGCGCAGCTAGGCCATGGCTGATTTCATGAAAATAACTTTCAAGCCATTTGAAAGGTATTGAAACAATGGGGATTTGGCTAATAATTAATGCGGTAATCAATATTAACCAAAAGTGATATTTTTTCAAAAAGGACGAAGACTTACTATTCATGGATTATTTTTCATTATGATAAAAGAAGAATATGTGACAAAACGCGGCTAGTGTTAATTAGACAAGTAAGTCGATACCAAATACCTGCTGAATATTTTCACGTTGAGCGATATTATCTACTGAAGAATATGCTGCAATTGCGGTTTGGTTTTGCTTTGATGGGCTGTCATAACTTGCTTGGCTATTATTTTTATTGCCGACTTGCTGGTTAGTTTGGCCTGAAAAAGAAATATTACTTGCTGAAACGGTTTGTGATGCACTTGAGTTGGGTTGTGCTTGCTGATTTTCAAATTGAGCTTGTTCGACTAAAGCAAGTGCTTGCTCATCGATATCAAAACGTGCAACTTGACTCGCTTGTTGGTCTTGCTCTTGGGTTTGTTGCGTGCTGTCTTTGTTGGTTTTTTCAGCTTGCCCTGTACTTTGCTCAATTTGTTGGACACGAAAGCGATCACGTTGCTCAGCAACCTGATTTTGATTATCAACCGACAACGATGCGCTTGATTGGGGCGTGTACGAACTCGTACTATTTATTTGCATAGTTTAAATTTACCAAAGTTTTGCCAAATTACAAAACTTTTTGTATTTTCACTTAAATAAAATCGATTACCTACCCGGTAGCTTTTTCCATGAAACAGTATCACGTACATAAACCGGTTGAGCGTTTTCAGCACTAACCGCCTTACCTTGAGAAAAGTAATACTGACCAATTTCTAGTAGTTCTTCCGCATTAGGAAAAAGTATCTCTGGTGTTCCCGCATTAATTTTTAAAGGCTCAAGTTTATTTTTATAAGCGTCCCAGCCAGTTCCTACACCATAGACCTGCTGATTTTCAGTTAAAGACTCATTCAAATACTCAGCTAATTTTTCAGGTGCTAATACGGTATCTTGCAGCGCAGCTTCCATAATACCTTGCTCATTTAATCGATAATAGCCCGCATAAACCTCTGACATACGAGCATCAATCGTTGCAATAACCTCTACTTGCTGGTGCCGACTGTAAGCTTGTTGAGCCATAGCCTGCAGGGTTGATACCCCAACAACTTTTAAATCAGCAGCAAAAGCTAAGCCTTGTGCGACGCCAACGCCAATTCGAACGCCGGTAAAACTTCCCGGTCCTTGTCCAAAAATAAGCCCATCTAATTGTGCTAACGTTATGTCGGCTTTTTTAAGTAAGCGGTCAATCATCGGCAGTAACACTAAGCTATGCGATTGTGGTGCTAGCTCAAATTCACTGATCGTTTGGTCGTTAAACGTTAATGCTACTGAACATGCTTCCGTTGAAGCGTCTATTGCCAAAAAATTCAAATTATTCTCTCTAATACTTATCATTATTACTATTTAAATTAACTATTACTCTGATAGTGAAGTAAGAAATTCACTCGCTTGCTCAATATCTCGACTGCGTTTCATCATAGGTAAACTTTTTAAAAAAACTTCGCCATAAGGACGATTCACTAATCTATCATCACATATTACCATGACACCTTGGTCGGTAACATCTCGAATTAAACGACCAACGCCTTGTTTTAATGCAATAACAGCTTGTGGTAATTGGATTTCAGCAAAAGGATCACCTCCGCGCCGTCGAACATCTTCACAGCGCGCCTGCAACATCGGGTCATCGGGTGAAGCGAAAGGAAGTTTATCTATAATGACACAAGTTAATTTGTCACCTCTAACATCAACTCCTTCCCAAAAACTGGCGGTTGCTAATAAAATCGCTTGTGGGTTGTCAATAAAAGCGGCTAACAAAAGTCCTTTACTCATTCGCCCTTGCACTAATAAGGGTGATTCAATCTTTTCCGCTAAGATATCTGCAACTTGGTTTAACATCCGATAGCTAGTGAATAATAAAAAGCAAGCTCCTTTACTTGCTGTTATTAACGGTATCGCTAATTCAGCGAGTGCTAGTGCTCGACTATGGTGCTGAGCAGCAGGTAAATAGCGCGGTACAATTAGCTGTGACTGCGATTGATAATCAAACGGGCTATCAACAAGTAAGGTCGCTGCTTTCGTTTTCGCTATATTTAAACCTAATTGCTGAGAAAAGTGATCAAAGCCACCATTTACCGCCAACGTAGCTGAGGTAAAAACCCAACCCGCTTCAGACTTAGCAATATAATCACTGAATTTGTCGGCGACACTCAATGGTGTTAAATGTAAGACCACATGCCGCCGTGTTGTTTCATACCAAAAGCTCATACCATCGATATCAACGTTTGCCATAATGTCGTATTTCGCGAGTATGTCCACGGCACGATCGTAGCAATTATCAATGGCTTCATTACGAGAAATGCATAACTTGATCACTTGATAGAGAAAGTCTAAATCTGTTTTTAGTGCAGCAAAGGCCTGTTGAAACCTTGGCTGGGCATATTTTTCTCGCCAGTTGCCGCGTTCAGGATCATAAAAAAAGAGTAAACGAAATTCTTGTGCCGCTTTTTGGCACTTCTCTGCAGCTCTGCCTAATTGTTTCACATCGGTTAAGGTTGTTTTGTATATTTGAATAACATCAGAACATAAATCGAGAATTTGCTTAGTAGAAAAAGCGTCACCAAAGTATTCACTGGCGATATCAGGTATTTGATGGGCTTCGTCAAAAATCACCACATCTGCTTTGGGAATAAGTTCACCAAATCCAGTGTCTTTTAAGGCCATATCAGCAAAAAACAAATGATGGTTAACAACCAAAACATCCGCATCAATCGCTTTTTTTCGAGCTTGCACTAAGTAACAGTCGTCAAAGTTAGGACAATCTTTTGCCAAGCAATTATCTGTGGTACTGGTAACAAAAGGAAAAATGCCAGAATCTTCAGCGACATCGACTATTTCGCCAATATCACCACTGCGAGTCGACGTTGCCCAGGTACGAATTTTGACAAAATCTGTCAACATTGCCGCATCTAGCTGACCACGCTCTTTTACATAAAGTTCAAGGCGATATATACACAGATAATTGGCCCGCCCTTTTAATAGAGCAATCTGCGTATTCGTTGCCATAGCATTACGAATAAGCGGTATATCTTTATGAAACAACTGTTCTTGTAAGTTTTTAGTGCCGGTAGAAATAATGACTTTTTTTTCAGAGAGTAAAGATGGGATCAAGTAAGCAAAGGTTTTTCCTGTTCCTGTGCCCGCTTCTACAATTAAGCAACTCTTTTGTGAGATGGCGCGTTCAACATCTATCGCCATATCAATTTGCGCCTGCCTAGGAGAATAGCCGTTCAGTACTTTAGCGAGAATACCTGAGGGTGAAAATGCTTGTTCAACTAGGGTCATAGAAAATACTACTGATAAATATTGCCACCAGTATAAAGAATAAAAAGCCAGAGAGAAATATACATTCGATTAATGAGCGAGTTGCCCAGTAAAAAACTTAAACAAAAATATCCAAATGAGTGATATCTTCATCGGGTTCATCATGATTTTTCTTAGGGTGAGTCAGTTCATCTTTATGAGTGATCACGTTATCGGTGTCATCATGGGTGTTATCCACAATAGTATCGGCAATCACAGCAGACGTTGATTGATGCTTCTTTTTATTTTGCTGATGTTCTTTTTTATCAGAATCTTTTTTAGCTAAAACAACGTAATGCTCATGATTTTCAAGATGATCCAAATCATCGGTCAGCTCGTTAATTGCAGCTTCTTTAGTCAGTGGTTTCACACGCAGACGTTCAGGTTTAATCGGCACCGATACAACACGTGTTAATACGGTGGTAAAAATATCCATCAGTTATAGGTCCTTTTATTAAACTCTTAACTTAAGTATCGACCATTTTACTTAAGTATCGACTATTTTAGACAATTCTTTATTACCTTATGCGATTATTTTATAAGAAGTGTTTATTTATTACTTGCTCATTATAAAAATAATCAGTACTGTAAAAGCCATGAGAGAATAATCGTCACGGAATAAATTCTTCGTCAGATTATTTAACCCATTTAACGTGTAAAGTGAATGACACTTACTCGTTAAATAACAAAACAAACTATGAGTACAATATGAATATTAACCTAAGCACATTACATCGCCATCATCACCATATCGATTAGCTGCTCAGGTTTATTCGCTGAGGGGCTGTGACCTTTCGGCGAGTTGTATAACTCAGATTTAACCCCCGAAAGAGTCTATCTCTCTCGGGGGTTTTTCGCATTTTATAGGCCTTGAAATTGTATATACACGTACTAGAATTTTGGCCAACGCTTTATTAAAGGAAATACAAACATGACTACAGAAACTCGCTTACGCATCGCTATGCAAAAATCAGGTCGTTTAAGTGACGACACTCAAGCCTTACTCAAACGTTGTGGTTTAACACTCAATGTTACTGATCGACGTTTGTTAGCACATGTTGCTAATATGCCTATCGATATAATGCGCGTTCGTAGCTCAGATATCCCAGGCTTAGTGATGGACGGGGTTTGTGACTTAGGTATTGTTGGTGACAACACTCTAGAAGAAGCGGCATTAGAACGTGAATTGATGGGGCAAAAATCTCAATACATTCGAACTTCACAGCTTAATTTTGGTGGTTGTCGTTTATCTATTGCGATGCCTGAAGGCTTTGATTATCAGGGCGTCAAAAGTTTAGACGGCTTACGTTTTGCAACGACTTATCCTCAACTACTCAATCGTTATGCTAAAGAAAAAGGCATCAATGTTGATTTTTGTTTATTAAAAGGCTCTGTTGAAGTTGCTCCGCGAGTAGGTTTATCTGACGGTATTTGTGATTTAGTTTCAACCGGCGCTACACTAGAAGCCAATGGTTTAGTTGAAGTAGAAGAGATTTTTAAATCTAAAGCATCGCTTATTCAAACAGCGAGTACTTTGTGTAGCGAAAAACAAAGTATTCTTGATACCTTATTGCCACGCATCCAAGGTGTTATGAAAGCAAAAGAAAGCAAATACATTATGTTGCATGCGCCAAAAGATAAAATTGCCGAAGTAAGTGCCTTAATGCCTGGTAAAGAAACGCCAACAATCTTACCTTTAGCGGGTCGCGATGATTTAGTTGCTGTTCATGTTGTTGCTACCGAAACGTTTTTTTGGGAAACAATGGAAAAACTCAATGCACTCGGTTGTAACTCTATATTAGTTATGCCAATTGAAAAAATGATGGGCTAATGCGCGTCATCTTTGGGATTGCATCGCCACGGCTGTGATCCCAAAAATCTAGGGTACCTTTCACGGTAAGTAAAGTATTAAGGTTAAAAGTAATGATAAATAAAATGATCGATTGGCAAGCATTATCAAAAAGAGAGCAACAAACAGCACTTGCTCGACCCGCGATAAGTGAGAGTGGTTTACTTTCACAGCAAGTTGAAAACATATTAAATAACGTGAAACGAAATGGTGACAAAGCGCTTTATGAATTAACGGAAAAATTTGATGGTGTAAAACTAACCACATTAACCGTTACTGATGAACAAATAACTGCAGCCAGAGCAGCATTGTCGACTAAAAGATTAAAAGCCATTGAAACGGCTTATGGTCAGATCAGGCGCTTTCACCAAGCACAAATATGTGACGACATTACTGTAGAAACATCCCCAGGCGTTCGTTGTACCTTAAAAACTGAAGCAATCGAAAGTGTTGGTTTATATATTCCGGCAGGCTCTGCACCTTTGCCATCGACGGTACTAATGCTTGGTGTACCTTCACAGTTAGCCCAATGCCCGCGTACTGTTTTAGTTTGCCCTCCCGATATCAATGGTAACCTTGCTGACGAAATTCTAGTGGCCGCAAAATTATGTGAAATTGATGAAATTTACACAGTCGGTGGCGCGCATGGTTGTGCAGCAATGGCTTTTGGCACAGAAACAATAAAACCGGTCAATAAAATATTTGGGCCAGGTAATAAATACGTTACCGAAGCCAAAAAGCAACTTGCTCAACAAGTAAATGGTTTTGCCATTGATATGCCAGCGGGTCCTTCTGAAGTGTTAATTATTGCCGATGCCAATGCAAAAGCAAACTTTGTCGCAGCTGACTTGCTTTCTCAAGCTGAACACGGACCAGATAGCCAAGTTATCTTATTATCTGACAGTGCCGAATTAATTACTAACGTTCAAAATGAGTTACTCAAACAAGTCGCGGTACTTTCTCGTCGAGAGATAGCAGAACAAGCGCTTACACAAAGTCGTTTGATTTTAGTAAAAAGTTTGTCGCAAGCGGTTGAAGTTTCAAATATTTATGCTCCTGAACATTTAATTATTCAAACCGATAATGCTCAAGAGCTATTAAAAACCTTACGCAACGCAGGTTCAATATTTGTTGGTGAGTACACGCCAGAGTCCGCAGGCGATTACGCCAGTGGTACAAATCATGTTTTACCGACTTATGGTTATTCTAAAGTAATTTCTAGTTTATCATTGGCCGATTTTTCTCGACGATTTACTGTGCAAGAGATCACTAAACAAGGCTTATTAAATATTGCCGAATGTATAACTGAGCTCACCGATGCCGAAGGACTAGACGGCCACAAACGAGCAGTAACCATCAGGTTAGAGGAATAATCATGTCAACAATAGCTGATAAACTTGCCCGTGAGGAACTTGTTGATATGGTGCCATACCAATCAGCAAGGCGACTTTATGCAAGTGGAAGTGACACATCGTCTGCGAATAGTAATAAAATTTGGCTTAATGCCAATGAAGCATCAGGTCCAGGGATATATGCTATAGATAGCAATTGCATTAACCGCTACCCTGATTTTCAACCTGACAACTTAATCAATGCTTATAGTGAATATGCCGGATTGTCCCCTGCTAATATTCTTGCTACACGCGGTGCTGATGAAGGTATTGAACTTATCATACGTACCTTTTGTAAAGCCTATCAAGACAGTATTTTAATTTGTCCACCAACATATGGTATGTATGCCATTAGCGCAGAGAATCACGGCGCAAATATAATGCGCGTACCGCTAGTTGATAACCAACTTAATATTGAGGCTATAAAAGCTCAAGTGGGTAAAGTTAAAGTTGTTTTTTTATGCTCACCAGGTAACCCAACGGGTAATGTATTAACCACTGATTCAATTCGAACCGTACTTGAGATGTTTGGTGATAGCGCAATTGTGGTTGTTGATGAAGCTTATATTGAATTTAGTCCTGAAAATAGTACCGCAAGCTGGTTAAAAGATTACCCGCAATTAGTGATTCTTAGAACGTTATCAAAAGCATTTGCCTTAGCGGGTTTACGCTGTGGCTTTACTTTAGCTAATGCTGATATTATCACTATGCTGAGTAAGGTCATCGCCCCTTACCCTATCTCTGCACCAGTAGCAGACATTGCCAGTAAAGCATTAGCAAAATTAGCGCTTGAACAAGTAAGTATCCGTGTTCAAGAAACGGTGATTTTACGTCGCCAATTATTTGATTGGCTGAAAGACCAAGACTGGTGTGCTAAAGTTTTTAACAGTGATGCAAACTTTATTTTATTTCGCGCCGTAGATACTGACACTAAAAACTTTATTTTCGATTGCCTAAAACAACAAGGTATTTTAATTCGCGACCAATCTGCGCAACAACAATTAGCCGATTGTTTACGTATTAGCATAGGTAGCGAACGTGAATTATCGCTCCTAAAACAAACGATTATTAATGCAGTAAAAGAGATATAAAATGCTCAATACAAAAAAACAAAACATACTATTTATCGACAGAGATGGCACTTTAATTGAAGAACCTGTTTCTGATAAGCAAGTAGATACACTTGAAAAATTGGTTTTTGAGCCTGACGTTATTCCAGTGTTATTAGCACTGCAAAAAAAGGGTTTCCGCTTAGTTATGGTGTCAAACCAAGATGGCTTAGGAACGACTAGTTATCCACAAGCTGACTTTGATTTACCTCATAACAAGATGATGGATATTTTTTCCTCACAAGGCGTTATATTTGACGATGTATTACTTTGTCCGCATTTTGACAATGAGAATTGCAGTTGTCGTAAGCCTAAACTTGGCTTAGTAAGTGATTACTTACAGCAAGGAAAAGTAAACTTCGAAAACTCTTTTGTGATTGGCGACCGTGAAACCGATATACAACTTGCTGCTAACATGGGTATTCGCGGTATAAAATATAACAAAGAAAGCTTAAATTGGTTGGCAATTTCAGCACAATTATTGAACCAACAAGAACGTGAAGCTAAAGTTGTTCGTACCACTAAAGAAACCAATATTAACGTTGCGGTTAATTTAGATAAAGTCGGTACGGTAAAAATTAACACCGGATTAGGCTTCTTCGATCACATGCTTGAGCAAATTGCTGCCCATGGTGGTTTTTCATTGGAGGTCAGTGTCGATGGTGATTACCACATTGATGAGCACCACAGCGTTGAAGATACCGCTCTGGCACTTGGTCAAGCACTAAGAAAAGCATTGGGCGACAAACGTGGTATCGGTCGTTTTGGCTTTGTTCTGCCGATGGATGAATGTCGGGCTGAATGTTCTATCGATTTATCGGGTCGTCCGTGGCTTGAATTTGATGCTGATTTTACTGATAACCGAGTAGGCAATATGTCGACGCAAATGGTTTCACACTTTTTCCGTTCACTTGCTGACTCTATGGCTATTACCCTGCACCTTTCAACAACCGAAGGTAATTGCCATCACCAAGTAGAGAGTTTATTTAAAGTGTTTGGTCGAGCATTACGTCAAGCCATTACGGTAAGTGGTGATGTGCTACCTAGCACAAAAGGTACCCTGTGATGTCTGTTGAAAAAGCAATGATGAACGTTATTGTTGATACTGGTTGTGCCAATCTTTCTTCGGTTAAGTTTGCTGTAGAACGTTTAGGCTTTCAAGTGACCATCACTGACGATATTACTCTTATTAAAAATGCCGACAAAGTGATACTGCCAGGTGTTGGCACAGCAAAACATGCTATGGCAAACATTCGCGCGAAAGGACTGGTTGAAACCTTGCAAAACTTAACTCAACCCGTGTTGGGCTTTTGTTTAGGTATGCAGTTAATGTGTGACTCGTCAGTAGAAAGTAGCGATGGCAAAAAAGTTGACTGTTTAGGTATTATTCATACCGATATTATACCGCTCAATGCTGAAAATAATAGATTACCGCATATGGGCTGGAACACATTAACATCTGTTGGCGATCACCCGGTATTTAAAGGCATAAATATAGGTGACTACTTTTACTTTGTTCATAGCTTTGCCGCGCCAATAAGTGAATACACCTTAGCAACTTGTCAATATGGCTCTAGCTTCTCCGCGGTGATTGCCAAAGATAACTTCATTGGCTGCCAGTTCCATCCCGAGCGTTCAAGTAAATTAGGTAGTAAAATCATTAAGAATTTTTTGGAGTTAGCCCTATGATGATCCCAGCAATTGATTTAATCGATGGCCAAGTTGTACGATTATTTCAAGGTGATTACAGCCAAAAAACTAATTACCAATACACAGTGCAAGAGCGCCAACAAGCCTATGCTAAGTCAGGGGCAACCGTAATGCACTTCGTTGATTTAGACGGTGCTAAAGACTCAACAAAGCGTCAACTTGAAACCTTAAAGACCGTAGTCAAACATCCAACGATGACGATTCAAGTAGGTGGTGGAATTCGTTGTGAAGACGATGTTAAACAGCTACTGGCATTAGGTGCAGACCGTGTAGTCATTGGGAGTTTAGCGATTAAACAACCTGAACTTGTGACTCAGTGGTTAAAAACCTATGGATGTGAAAAAATTGTCTTAGCACTAGATATTAAAATTGATGCTGCTGGCAATAAAACACTCCCTACACACGGTTGGATTGAGGACAGTGGCGTTAATTTAGAAGACCTACTTGCTCAATACCAAAACGCTGGCATCAAACACGTACTTTGTACTGATATCAGTAAAGACGGTACGTTAACAGGCACCAATGTAGACTTGTATCGCGAGGTTTGTGCAAAATATCCTGACATCCAATGGCAAGCTTCAGGGGGTATTGGCAGCCTTGACGATATTAAGGCTTTAATTCCAACTGGTGTCAGCGGTGTTATTTTAGGTCGTTCGTTACTTGAAGGTAAATTCACACTTGAGGAGGCGATTGCATGCTGGCCAAACGCTTAAGTTATGGGCTTGAAACCGTGAGTTTTTTATTGTCTAAGCAAAGTACAAAGGTTGAAGTTTTATGTTAGCAAAAAGAATTATACCTTGTCTCGATGTACGTGATGGCAAAGTTGTTAAAGGAGTCCAATTTAGAAACCATGAAATTATTGGTGATATTGTACCACTCGCCCAAAAATACGCAGCCGCAGGTGCTGATGAATTAGTTTTTTATGATATTACCGCCAGCTCAGATAATAGAGTGGTTGATAAAAGCTGGGTTAGCCGTATTGCTGAAGTCATCGATATTCCTTTTTGTGTTGCTGGTGGTATAAAAACAGAGCAAGACGCAAAAGAAATCTTAATGATGGGCGCGGATAAAATATCAGTTAACTCCCCTGCTTTGCGTGACCCTAATTTGATTTCTCGTTTGGCTGACGTTTTTGGTCAGCAATGTATTGTTGTCGGCATTGACAGTTTTTATGATAAAGAAACGGGGTTGTATCAAGTTTATCAATTTACTGGAGATGAAAGTCGTACCCAACAAACCAAGTGGACAACCTTTGATTGGATCAAAGAAGTTCAGCAACGTGGTGCAGGTGAAATCGTTTTAAATTGTATGAATCAAGATGGTGTTCGCCAAGGATATGATATTGCGCAATTACAAAAAGCACGTGCGGTGTGTAATGTTCCTTTAATAGCATCAGGCGGTGCGGGTGAAATATCGCATTTCGCTGACGTTTTCAAACAAGCCGATGTAGATGGCGCACTTGCTGCAAGTGTTTTCCATAAAGGTATCATTGAAATAAACCAATTAAAACAAACATTGAAGAATCAAAATATAGAGATAAGATTATGCTAGTTACCCTAGAGAACATCAATGAATTAGCTTGGGCTAAAATGGAAAGCTTAATACCTGCAATTATTCAGCATCAAGATACGGGTGCCGTTTTAATGCAAGGTTATATGAATGAAGCATCCCTCAAAGCAACATTAACAACGGGTAAAGCGACTTTTTTTAGTCGTTCAAAACAAGCACTTTGGGTGAAAGGTGAGACATCAGGAAACTTTCTCAATGTTAGCCAGGTTCTAACCGATTGTGATAACGATAGTTTGTTAATTGCTTGTCGACCTATTGGACCAAGCTGTCATTTAGGAACTGAGTCATGCTTTCCAGAACAAAAATTAACTCAGCAAAACTTCCTTAGCGAATTAGAGCAAGTGATTGCTAGTCGAAAAGGTTGCGATCCTGAAAGCAGTTATACTGCGCACTTATTTTCGCGAGGCACCACTAAAATAGCACAGAAAGTTGGCGAAGAAGGCGTTGAGGTTGCACTTGCTGCGGTTGCTGAAACCAAAGAAGACTTACTCGGTGAATGTGCTGATTTGTTTTACCACACACTCGTCTTACTTCAAGATAAAAACATTGAAGTATCTGAGGTGATGGCGGTACTACAAAAACGACATAACAAGTAAGCTGAGTTAACTTTAAGATAGTTGTTTATAAGACACTTTATCAACAGCTATCTTTCTTTAATTAAGCGGCTATACTCAATTTTACGTCTAAGGATAAATAATTTAGAAAAAGATTTTTATACGCCCCGACATAGAGTTATTTAACACTCATGATATTAAAAATATTTACAAAATTAATCACTGTTCTTATACCCTTGCTCTTTATACAGAGTTCATTATTTAGTCCCCTTACAAAAGCAGAAGATATCTTAATCTTCATTCGTGATGATGTTTACCAAGATTATATGACCTTCTTAAATGGTCAGGATGTGCATACAATTAAAAATTTTTCAGGAAAAAATATCCGCCGCGATGTTGTCGATATGATTATCGCCCAGCAAGCTTTAAAAATAGGTGGTTTTGAACACAGCTTCAAATATGCAACAGGTAAAATTAACTTTAGAAATACTAAGATGTTGGCATCAGGACGCTTACTCATTAGTTTTGACTCTTATTGGCTTGCTGATGCCAAAGCACTTAATGACAGTGTTTATACTTCTGATGCAGTTATCCGACAAGGCGAATACATTGCAGGTATATACACCAGCCCAAGTAATAATGCTGTTTTAGCTATAACAGAACTCGATGACCTGCAAAAATTTACTGCCGTTTCTACGCCAAAATGGCGTACTGACTGGCAAACGTTAAAGTTATTGTATTTAAAAGAGCTGATCCACGAAGATGAGTGGCTAAGCCAAGCTCGCATGGTAAACCTAGGTTGGATAGACTTCTTATTAATGCCTTTTAATTCGACACCCGATCAATCCTTTACAATGGATAAAATTCATTTAGTGCCGGTAAAAGGTGTTGCTATAGAGCTCAAAGACAGTCGCCACTTTGTTATTAGTACAAAACACCCTCACGGAAAAATCGCATTTAAAGCCATTAATATCGGGTTAAAGAAATTACGAAGTCAGCATAGAATTGTACAAGCTTTTACACAAGCCGGTTTTTTTGTAAGCCCTGATAAAGTCAAAATATTAAACCTAAACTAATCTTTGTACTATCTGCATATTATGTCCTACAGCCCTTATTAAACATCATAAAAAATTCAGTAATTCATTATTTTCATTGACATTTACAGAGAAGAGCGTATATTTTTCCAGCAGAAAATGGATGTTAAAAACAGCTAAGGAATAGCAATGTTTAAATACTGGTCAATAAAAAGTTATGGCACAAAATTATTGCCAACACTAGAACGTGATTTTGGGTGCAAAGAATACTATACCGCAGCTGAAATTCGCATAACAATTTTTAAAAATAACTTCTCCCCCACCTACTTACCTTTAGGTTACATACTCTTTCTTGATGAGATTTCTTTAAAAGAAACGATGTATATCGAGTTCCCTCACATAGATGTTAATGAATATCGACAAGAAATTTCAAATTATTTAATCAGTAAAAGTTATCATGGCTACTTACAGGTACTTCACCACTAAATCTAGGTATTATACCAATATGACTCATTATCTGAGGACGTCTACTGATGAAACTAGCTATTAATGCGTTAGATATTTAATATTTATAATATCTCACTATTAAAGCCAGTAAGCTTATCTTGAGCATTGGCTTTGCTAATAAAGTAACCCTGCTAATTAATAAAATGGGTGTTATTAACTTTACCTAGTAGATAAATCATGAAAAAATAAACTGTTTCCTGATAATCACAATAGGTAAGGTTTAATGAAAGTAGCTTGGCAAGTGAAGCATTTTAAAGCGCTCAATATCGATGAACTGTATGAAATATTAAAGCTTCGTATTGATGTTTTTGTGGTTGAGCAAACTTGTTTTTATGCTGATATTGATGATATTGACCGGCACGAGGATACGGTTCACCTCTTTTGTTACCTAGAGGGTAAGATTGCTGGTTACTTGCGTATTTTAGCAAAAGGCCAAAGTTACCGCGACTATATTGCTATTGGCAGAGTTATTGTTGCCAGTCATGCGAGAGGGACAGGTTTAGGTCACCAGTTAATGGCTGAGGCGTTAACCGTTTGTCAGCAATATTTTCCAGATCAACAAATTAAAATATCAGCCCAAGAGCACCTTGAAAGCTTTTATGGCAATCACGGTTTTGAACGTGTTTCTGCTATGTATCTTGAAGATGATATTCCGCACATCGCTATGTTAAAAGTTGTTCAATAAATAAGCAGGTGTTTAAACCGTTATTACAAGCGTAGCGCTCAAATAAGCATTGCAGTATGCATGCTTATTTGAGTTATGTTATGTATTAGTTCAAAAGAGTGTAGTACTCGCTAAACTGCAGTAATAAATAAGCGGATATTTTCAACGGCTAGAATAAGCATAACAAGGAATAGTGATAACATACCTATTTGACGCTGCTTAGAAACCCCAGTAGTTTTTGAAAGTCCTACGGCGTGCAGAATACGGCCAATAAATAATATCGCACCTAAGGCGTGCAGTACTATCGGGCTCGCCCCGTTAACCTCATAAATACCCAACATTATTAACGCCATAGGAATATACTCAGCAAAGTTACCATGTACACGAATTGCTTTGGCAAGGGGTTGATGACCACCGTCACCAATACCGGCTTTAAACTGTAAACGTAGGCGAATAATATTGATGGCTAAACCAACAAATAAAAGCGCCAACAAACTCGTGTAGAGGCCTGTTATCGATAAACTTACTACCATGAAATTTCTTCTTATATTTATAGATGAGGGAATATAGTTTACGTTTTAAAATTAATTTTGATAGCCTAAAAGGCTATTATTTTAAGAAAAATTACCCTGTCTATTTTTCACAGCCAATAAAAACAAAAAAATTCGCCGAAGCGAATTTTTTGTTAGGTATTTATAAGCTCGTTATTAGCTACTTGTTAATAAAGGGCTTATAAAATCAACCGAATTAATTTAATTCGTTAGCAAGTAAAGCACTGACTTCTTCTACAGGCTTAGTGCCGTCAATCGTTAAATACGAACATGCACCCGCTTTTGCTTCATCTTGATAGTAAGCCACTAATGGTTTAGTTTGCTCATGGTAAATGCCCAGGCGTTTGCGGACTGTGGCTTCTTCATCATCAGGACGAATAGACAAGTCTTCACCGGTATCGTCATCTTTACCTTCAACTTTAGGCGGATTATAAACTAAATGATAAACACGACCAGAACCGGCATGAACACGACGACCACTCATGCGATCAACAATGACTTCATCAGGAACATCAAATTCAACGACACTGTCAACTGAAACGCCGTTATCTTTCATCGCATCTGCTTGTGGAATTGTACGAGGAAAACCATCAAGCAAAAAACCTGCTTTACAATCATCTTGTGCAATACGTTCTTTGACTAAACCAATAATCAGATCATCAGAAACTAATTGTCCAGCATCCATCACTGCTTTAGCTTTATTACCCAGGTCAGTACCTGCTTTAATAGCAGCACGTAACATGTCACCCGTAGAAATTTGTGGAATACCAAATTTAGCCATTAGGAATTGTGCTTGAGTGCCTTTGCCAGCGCCCGGAGCACCTAATAAAATAATGCGCATAAAATATTGCCTTATATGTTTAATATACTAATTAGGCTGTTGTACTGGTGTCAAAACGTCTCGAATATAACAGCCAAATGAGTATTTTTTCGATTGTGCAACACTATACAAGTTCAATTGTAGTCAGACAAGTAGCATTACCGCTCTATCATCAAAAAAGGCACTAAAAAGCTATTTTTTATACTAAAGTCTATGGGGTTATCGTGGTGATATAAGGCATTTAAAGATAATACCCAAAATTATAATCAACAAAGAGACAAGCAAATAAGGACTAATGAGTCTTACTTACTATAAAGAAAAAACTTGCGATAAAAATATAATCTCCAAGCACTTGGGTAATAAGTAAATTTAAATGACCCTTTTCTACTGTGAGATTTCCATAGATACGCAATACGTTAATCATGTAGCTTAGAGCAGCCAAAAAAACAATTAAGCACTCAGTGCCTTATCTTTATTAGGATCAGTAAAGGTAAGGCTTGCGTTGTCACCTACTGATGAGTCATTGTGGTTGAGTGTAAAAAATTAATTTATTCACACTCAATATATTTTATATATAAAATAAAGCGTTAAGCATACTTTTAATAACCGCTTCTAGGTGGTTACCCCTATTGCTTGTTTACAGTATTAACTATATAAATTTATGTGGTAATAATAAGTAGTTCCGCGATCAGCCTTATGGAAAGCAGCAATGAATCAGATGCATAGATGTTGTAGAAACTCTTTTTTTATTATTATATTTTGCCTTGTCGCGAATTTATTAACGATAACTTCTGTTCTTGCACAAGACATAGTGGGTGAAGATGTTGATGAAATAATAAGTTTGTTAAACCAACAACAATATTCAACAGACTATTTTCAAGAAAAACTATTTCCTCGCCTGGCCACTATTGATGACGATAACCAAAAAATAAACTTATTGATTCAATCTTGTGTTTATAGCATGTTTGCCGATCAATACAGTGAGGTAAAAATTTGTAGTCAACGTCTCAGTATTTTAGCCGTGCAGATTAAAAATAAAAGTGCGAAAAATATTGCCGCTATTTATTTAATCGTTGGAGAAGTAAACTTACAAGACTCATCCGACGTCGCACATAAAAAATTAAGTACACTTTACCCAACATTAATAAGCAAGCGCGCAAAAATTCATTATGATATAGCCTTAGCCATGACAGCTATTAGAGAAGATTTTCCTATTTTAGAAAATCAGATACTGCGTAATAGCCTGCAAAAAATAATCGGACAATCAAATTATTCTTTCGAAGAATTTGCCATGCTTTGGGCACTCTCTGCTATTTCTAAAGATGCAAATGAATATGTTAATTTAACTCTGCGGTTATTACGCTCATCAAACAAACATAATTACGTTATTAATAAAGCGTCTTTTCTATACAATTTACAATGGCATTTAACCGGTGTTAACGAAATTATTATTGCCAATCGTGTGGCTAATGAGTTACTAAAACTCGCCAAAGAAGAAACAGATGAAAGCAGTAAAGTGCTACTTTTATTAGCCTACTTAGATAATAAAGCCCGGCTTAAAGAAAATGTTCCTACTGAAACAATAAGCTATATCAAATCAGTTACCACTGATGATGAATTTTGGCAGGCTTGGTTAAATACTGTCTTGTCATTTTATTATGCAACTGAACAAAACGAGCAAATGTCACGGTATTATTTCGATGTAGCAAAGCACTACTTTGATGCTCAACCCGACTTAGCTACCCCTGATGAATTTATAGAAATTGAATCAATACTCGCCTTTAACAGTAAGGATTATAGCAAGCCAAAAGCTTTGCAAGATAAATTTTGGTGGAAAAAATACTTAACAATAAAAACCAACCAGCAAAATAATATTATTGATGTTAGAAATACCCTCAAGAAAGTCATTGATGAAGAACAAAAAAGCAGAATAGTTGTCGAGCAACTGTTATTGAAGTCTGAACAAGCCAGTATCACATTGGCGACGGTATTATTTATTATTTTTATCTTAGTTATCTTTCAATACAAAATGTATTTAAAACTAAAACATGAAGTAGAAACAAGAGTTAAAGCTGAGGTCGGTTTGCGTGAGGCAAAATCATTGGCAATAGAAGCTAAGATAGATGCGGAAAAAGCAACGATGAAAGCTGAAAAGGCGAATCAAGCTAAAAGCGAATTTTTATCAAACATGAGTCACGAGATCCGCACACCAATGAATGGTGTTTTAGGCTCATTACAAGTATTAAAACAAGAAGTTCTATCTGACTCATCAAAAGAATTAGTTGATATCGGCATTATTTCCTCTAAAAATCTTATTACAATTATTAATGATATTTTTATTAATGATATTTTAGATTTATCTAAAATCCAATCAAACAATATTAGCTTAGAATCGCTGCCAACCAACATTGGTGAACTGTTCAAATCTATTATTTTAGAACTGTCTTTTTTAGCAGAGCAACAAGGTATTACCTTAATTTTTACTATAGAAGAAGATCT
The DNA here is from genome assembly GCF_014077245.1 of Colwellia sp. BRX8-9. Taxonomy (NCBI): domain Bacteria; kingdom Pseudomonadati; phylum Pseudomonadota; class Gammaproteobacteria; order Alteromonadales; family Colwelliaceae; genus Colwellia; species Colwellia sp. BRX8-9. The sequence goes on along the minus strand of NZ_JACGVN010000012.1, from coordinate 47,408 downwards.
TTGTACTTACTGGTTAACGGACCCGATAAGGTTAAGACAAATTATTGTAAATTTAATTTCTAATGCGCTTAAATTTCCCCCTAAAGGTGAAGTTAGCATAACGCTTATGGAGAAAGATGAGAAAGTGGTTTTCGAAGTCAAAGACACGGGAATTGGATTATCACCCGCTCAAATTAAAAAACTTTTTATCCGTTATGAACAAGCAGATACTTCCACAACAAGAAATTATGGTGGTACGGGTCTAGGTCTGTCTATTGCCAAGCAATTAACAAACTTGATGGGGGGTGACATTAACGTCATTAGTGAAGAAAATGTTGGCTCTATTTTTAGTGTGGTATTGCCATTAAAGAAAACTACGTTGAAAAGTCATAGCAAGTTAGCATTGAAAAAAACGCAAGCCCCACAGGCACAGGGATTCGATATTCTATTGGCAGAAGACAACAAAATAAATCAAAAAGTATTTAATGCTGTTATACGCCCGACTAAAGCAAACATTCGTATTGCAAATGATGGCATAGAGGCAATAGCAGAAATCGGCAAACTAATACCTGATTTAATTTTTATGGATATTCAAATGCCAAATATGGATGGCGTTGAAGCGTGTAAGGCGATAAAAAAAAGCAATCCAAATATCCCAATTATTGCCTTAACGGCGAATGTTATGGCCCACGATATTAAAAAGTACCGACAAGCAGGATTTGATGATTGTTTAGGCAAGCCCATTGACGTTCAGGAAATTTATACACTCTTGCAAAAGTTTTTAACAAGTGCCCAGGCCAATAAAGCCAGTGATATTGATAACGGTTCTTTAAAAATTAACGCCATTACCTATAGAGAGAAGTAACTTATGGTTACTACATGCTTAGTTAACTTTTAATGCCTTTAGGCTGCAAATAACCGATACGATAATGCCAATTTTATGGTGAGATAAGATAATTGTTATAGGTCAAAATAACAGGCTCTGCTAGCGTTCATCTTGATATTGCGTTGAGTATTAACGTTCAGCTTTAAATTAATGAACTCAAATGAAAGCATATACTTAGATAGTGGGTCTAGTGGGTACTTGTTCAATTATATTATCGAAAAGCCCATGAATAAATTTTTTATAGCAATAATTGCCGCCATTATTTTAATACCTAGCCTCTATGCGGGTATTTCATCAACTTTATATACCACTCAAGTTGAATGGCATAGTTATCAAGACGCGCGTGCAATGGACTCAACACAACCAATTTTTGTCTTTGCTAAAATGCGCTTTTGTACAACCTGTGCAGCAATGGAAAAAGATGTTTTTACAGATCCCGCTCTAGCTAAAATATTGAATGAGCAGTTTATTCCTGTTAGAGAAACTATCAACTTTATGCTTTCAAGTTTTGTTTTTGACGATCTTAAAGATAACAAAGGTGAGCAGCTTACTTTTAGAGGATTTCCAGCGGTGATGATCGTTCGCGGTGACCAATATTCCTTGAGTCATGGTTATAAAAGTGTTGAGCAACTACAAACACTGTTAAATAAAGCCACAAATAAAATAGACTGAATTAGATATAAAAAAGGAGCCGAAGCTCCTTTTTTTTAATCTGTACACTAAGAAATATTAAAAGCTTACTTAGTAAGGCTCAACATTAATTTGTTTAAACGTGCAACAAAACTTGCTGGGTCTTTTAAGCTACCACGCTCAGCTAACATCGCCTGTTCAAACAATACTTGCGTCCACTGATTGAATTTTTCATCATCAGTTTCATTAGCAACATGTTTTACTAACTCATGCTCTGCATTGATTTCGAAGATAGGTAATGCGTCAGGTACTTCTTGTCCAACTGATTGCATAAGCTTCATCATTTGGCTGCTCATGTCGTGCTCATCGGCAACGATACAAGCTGGAGAATCAGTTAAACGTTGCGACAATTTAACATCTTTCACTTTACCAGCTAATGATGTTTTAATACGGGTAACAACAGAATCGAACTCTTGCTCAAGTTTTTCTTGTGCTTGTTTTGACTCTTCATCTTCCATATCACCTAGGTCTAAACCACCACGCGTGACCGATTGTAATTGCTTGCCATCAACTTCTGTTAAGTGGCTCACTAACCATTCATCGATACGGTCAGACATTAATAATACTTCAATGCCCTTTTTACGGAAAACTTCTAAATGTGGGCTGTTTTTAGCCGCTTCAAAGCTGTCTGCAACAACATAGTAAATCTTTTCTTGTCCTTCTTTCATACGTTCTACGTATTCAGGAATTGAAACACTTTGAACCGCAGTATCATGCTCTGTTGAGGCAAAGCGTAATAAGTTTGCAACTTGCTCTTTATTACCTTGATCTTCTGCTGGGCCTTCTTTCAATACTTGACCAAACTCGTTCCAAAATGACTGGTATTGCTCTTTGTCTTTTTTACCTAGTTTTTCAAGCATTTTAAGTACGCGTTTAGTACAGCCTTTACGGATCGCTTGGGTAATTTTGTTATCTTGTAAAATTTCACGAGAAACGTTTAATGGTAAATCATTTGAATCTAATAAACCTTTTACAAAACGTAAATACGTAGGCATAAACTGTTCAGCGTCGTCCATTATAAATACGCGTTGAACAAATAGCTTTAAACCATGTTGTTTTTCACGGTTATGCATGTCAAATGGCGCTTTGCTTGGAATATAAAGTAATGATGTATATTCAGTTTTACCTTCTACTTTATTGTGCTCCCAGACAAGTGGGTCGCCAAAGTCATGTGATACATGCTTGTAGAATTCTTTATATTCGTCATCAGAAACTTCTGATTTTTCACGAGTCCACAATGCAGTGGCTTTATTGACAGGTTCCCATTTGGCAGGTACTTCAGCAACGGCTTCAGCAGCTGGAACAGTAACATTGTCTTCGTCATCTTTAACTTCAGCAACGGCTTCAACACCAGGAACTGCTGGTGTTAGCATTTCAACAGAAACAGAAATATGATCTGAGTACTTAGTGACTATTGATTTTAAACGCCAATCGTCAGCGTATTCTTGCTCTTCTTCTTTTAAGTGAAGAATAATATCGGTACCACGATTAGTCTTTGAAATTTTAGCTGTGGTGAATTCACCTTCGCCAGCACTTGTCCATTCAACACCTTCGGATGCATCAACACCAGCAGCGCGAGAACGCACAGTTACTGAGTCTGCAACGATAAATGCTGAATAAAAACCAACACCAAATTGACCAATAAGTTGTGAGTCTGAAGCTTGATCGCCAGAAAGTTGCGAGAAAAACTCAGCCGTACCTGATTTAGCGATAGTACCTAAATGATCAATAATTTGATCATGCGTCATACCAATACCATTATCAGAAATGGTAAGCGTATTATTTTCTTTATCGCAACTAACACGTACGCGTAAATCACCATCACCTTCGTATAGATCAGCATTTGATAGTGCGTTAAAGCGAAGTTTGTCAGCAGCATCGGCCGCATTTGACACTAACTCACGTAAGAAGATTTCTTTGTTTGAGTAAAGTGAATGGATCATTAATTTAAGTAATTTAGCGTTATCAGTTGCAAACTGATGATTTTCTTTTTGGCCTGTTTCTGACATTTGAAATATATCCTACATTTATCGGTGTTTAAAAGAGAACATGCAAATATGATGCTCACGTTGATAGATAACATGTGGGGCTAAGAGAAATTATTTCAAGGGAATGTGATGTTTCTTAGGTAAAATAAATTTAAAAATATGCTTTGAATATGTGTTCAAAGCATAAATTTACTCAAGATTAGAATGAATAGCTCTTACGTCCTGATAAAGCATGAGATAAGGTGTTACCGTCAACATATTCAAGTTCACCACCAACAGGCACACCATGGGCAATTCGAGAAATAACCACTTGATATTTTTTAGCCAGTTCGGCAATAAAATGTGCGGTAGCTTCTCCTTCAACCGTTGGATTGGTTGCTAAAATAATTTCCTTAAACTGACCTGTCGCCAGCTGTTTCTCTAATATATCTAAGCCAAGATCATCCGGTCCAATACCATCTAGCGGCGATAAGTGCCCCATTAAAATAAAATAACGTCCTTGAAACTCCCCGGTTTGTTCTATAGCAATAACATCACCTGGACTTTCAACAATACAGAGCTGCTGGTTTATAAGCCGCTTAGCACTTTGGCAAATTTCACAGGTATCATCTTCAGTAAAATTTCGGCATTGTGAACAATGACCAATATTTTCCATCGCCACTTTTAATGTACCCGCAAGCTTCGCGCCGCCAATACGATTACGTTCAAGTAAATGAAACGCCATACGCTGCGCCGATTTAGCGCCAACACCCGGTAAACATTTAAGTGAATTGATTAATTCTTGAACCAGTGGACTAAATTTCATAACAACCTTAAAACAATGTTTAGCTAATTTTCAACGCAGGCAGTTTATCAGTTGAAGCATAAAAACCAAGATAAATTATTCTCTCGTCACTAAAAATAATACGCTATGATAGTCCAAGAATAATTATCAAAACGAATCGCTATGTTATCCAATATTTTTATTACCTTAGCCTTACTCATTGTCAGCGCTTTTTTCTTATCACGATATTTCACTTTACCTAAAAACATTTGGCTGCTTTTTATTGCACAACCCCTTGTTATGGCAGCATCACCGGTGATTGTTTTTATTGGCGGTATATTGTCGACCCGTATGGCAAGTGATCCTTCTTTAGCGACCCTACCCGTTACCGTGATGATTTTAGGGGTAGCCTGTGGTGCTATTCCTGCGGCTATGTTGGCAAAAAATAAAGGTCGCCGCTTTGCGATTTTTACCGGTTATAGTGTTGGTTTAGTTGCGACCTTAACGGCAATGGTCTCTGCACTTATTGCTAACTTTGAACTCTTTGTCTTTGCCGGTTTACTCTTTGGTATTAGTACCTCATTTATCCAGCAATTACGTTTTGCAGCAATTGAGAGTATAAAGGACGATAAAGATATTCCAACCGTGTTGTCGATTTTAATGCTAAGTGGCATTTTTTCCGCTTTTCTAGGCCCTGAAATAGCCGTAGTCGCGAAAGATTGGTTAGCATCTCCCTATGGATATGCTGGCTCATTTTTAGTGTTAGCCGGATTAATCGTTTGTGCGATGATTATTATGCTGAATTTTAAAAACACCCAGATTGAATCTCATCAACAAGTGGGCGACACTCGCCCATTGAGTGAAATTATCAAACAACCTATTTTCATTATTGCAATATTATCAGCGGCCATTGGTTTTGCCTTAATGAGTTACTTAATGACAGCAACCCCCTTGAGCATGCACCAGATGAGCGGTCATAGCTTACACGAGACAAAATGGGTAATTCAAAGCCATATTGCCGCGATGTTTATCCCTTCACTTTTTACCGCTTGGTTAGTAAAAAGAATCGGCTTGAAAAACTTAATGTTAATTGGCACAGTGATTTATGCGTTAGTCGCTGTTGTGGCGCTTTCTGGCGAGCAGGTTATGCACTATTGGTGGGCACTGATTTTATTAGGCATAGGTTGGAATTTTTTATTTTTGACCGGTACAACCTTACTGCCGCAAAGTTATAAGCCGAGTGAACGACACAAAGTACAAGCAATTAATGACTTTATTATTTTTGGTTTACAAGCAACTGCATCGTTACTCGCTGGTTGGGTTTTATTTAAAGCGGGTTGGCATACAGTAGTTCTTACGAGTATGCCCTTTATTGCCATACTCTTTGCAGTAACTTGGTTTTACTATATTAAAGACAGAAAAAAAGCCACCAACAAGGCAGCTCAATCTTAGCGATACCAATAATAGCATCAACTTATTTACAGGTGGTCATCGTTGTCTGAAAGACCAACGCCAATAGAAAAAGTCATTTTTTCAGCTACCTCAAACTCTAGACCAGCAATTGCTTTATAAGCAATTTGCTGATTTTTTTCTTCACCAAAAAGTGCACTCTGGTTCGTTTGCACCGCGCCAAGGGCTAGTTCAATAAATGGTGAGACATTATCACTTAAGCTAACATAGTTAAAACGAGAAGTTGCCCATAATCCCAGTGATTGATAATTACCCGAAGAAACTTGCCGTTCTTTAGATAACTGATTGGCGTCAACATTTTCAGCTAAGCCACTAAAATGTGCTTTGGCATAATGAATTGAAACCTCTGTCGCTAGCTGCCAGTCGTCATTCAATTGATAACGCTTACCTACACCAAGATAAACTTCAGGAACAAGATCAATTTGAGTCTCACTTAAGGCTAAGTTAGCTAAATTATCATAATGGCTTAGACCAAAACCAACAAAAGCATACGATTCCTCATCAGTTGCTATTGCCGAAAAGCTTACTAGGTGACTCACTAAGGCTCCACAGGTAATCATTATCGCTATAGATTTGTTCATCTTCATTCCTTGTTTATTGATCTTTTTCATAAAGTAAAATATCGCCTGGCTGACAATCTAGTGTTTGGCAAATGGCTTCAAGCGTTGAAAACCGTATCGCTTTTGCTCGACCACTTTTAAGTACAGATAAGTTTTGTGGCGTTATGCCTACTGACAAAGCAAGATCGTTTAATTTCATTTTACGTTTTGCTAGCATAACGTCCAGTTCTATAATCATAGCCACTAGATAACTAACTCCTGCTCTTGATGCAAGCTAGTCGCTTCGCTCATTATCCAAGCTATCACGTATATCACTAAACCAATTAATAAAAATCTTAACTCATCAGAGCCTAAGCTTATGTATAACGATAACGTATCAGAAGCTCCTGAAAATCGTAATACTAAGGTCACCACTATCGGATAAAGAAGCTTTAAGGCAATCCAAGCTAATAGCACAGTACCAATATTTTTAATGCATTGAATATTGGCGACAGTGAATACTAAACCCTGCTGATATAAACCAAATAACTTAAACAAAGACCAATAAATTAAAAGGCTTGGCAACAAATCTGCACTGCCTAGTATAAGCAAAGCGTTAAAACCTTCATCGGTTAAGGCTAACGCTAAATTTTCCCAACTACCTGAAAAGTCGATATTGGCCGCTGAAGAAATAAATGAAAAATTGTCAGTTAGCTCAAAGGTGCCTTCATTATTAACCCCAAAGAGTAATAAAAACGTAAAGCTGAAAACTTGCATAACAACAAATAGCGCAACGAGTGCCCTAACTATTTTACTTACTTTGTTGATCCTATGATGCGCTAACATAAAACTTATAACCTAAATTTATTCAATAAGCCTAATGTAGCAGAAAAAACATGCTTATCAATCTATTTTTATCGATAAACGATAAATAAATACTATTATATAATTACCCGCTGACTTTAGTTAGCGAGAAAAACGATTCAATATCGATTCATCTTCCTCGCTAGGGAACAGCTTGACCATTTCTCGTTTCAAATAATCGATACCAATCTTCACGGCTATAATTGAGTTCTAGTGCTACTTTTGCAGCAATAATTCGTTCTGGTGTGGTCGAACCAATAATAGGAAATATCTTCGCGGGGTGTTTTAGTAACCAAGCAAGAATAATTTGCCAAGGTTGACAGTTATACACTTGTGCTTGCGAAGTTAACTCCTCGGCGATACGTTGTTCATCTTCAACTGAAAAGGTATTCCCCCATGCAGAGTAGGCAACACCACCTAACGGGCACCAGGCAATTGGCGATAGTTTATCTTGTTGACATTGATCCAAAGTGCCGTCATTTAACGCATCAACATTATGAATATTAATTTCTATCTGATTCACCAATAATGGTAAATCTAATGCACTTTGTAACATCGCTACTTGTGAGGGTTTAAAGTTACTTACGCCAAAATGCGCAACTTTACCGCTGTCTTTGAGTTGTTTAAAGGTTTCGGCGACTTCATTAATATCAAATAAATAATCAGGGCGATGTAATAAGAAAAGATCGAGTTGCTCGGTATGCAAACGCTTTAAAGAACCTTCTACACTCGATAAAATATATGCTTTGCTAAAATCATAGCGTGTTGGCGCATAAGTATTTTCATTGTTTTTTGGACGAATACTTGCTTTGGAGGTAAGGATCATCTTTTCTCGCAAGTGCGGTAATTGTTTTAACAATTCACCAAATAATTGTTCACTTGCCCCTCCACCATAAATATCAGCATGATCAAAATGATTGTAGCCTGCATCAATCGCGCTCTGCACCGCACGTTTGCCTTTATCGATATCATTAACTGATTGATCACCTGCAATTCGCATACAACCATAGATTAATCGTGATGACTGGAGTTCGCTCTTACCTAAACTATAATTTTTCATTACAACTTTGCTCTCGTTTTATCGCTAATTGACTGACATAATAGCGACTTTATGGTTGTTGTTCATCAACAACTCAATCACTGCATACGTATAAATAAGGTTTTTTTCATTGCAACATTTTATTTGGGATATTGATCCAGTTTTACTTTCTATAGGTCCTTTAAGCGTTCATTGGTATGGCGCGCTATTTGCTGCCGCTATCATATCGGGTTTACAGGTGATGAAATGGGTGTATCAAACAGAGCACAAAAACCTAGAGGCTCTGGACAACTTACTGATGTATTCTGTATTTGGTATAATTATTGGTGCTCGCTTAGGCCATTGTTTCTTTTACGATCCTCAATATTACTTTGCTAATCCTTTAAAGATACTGGCCATTTGGGAAGGTGGTCTTGCTAGCCATGGCGGCGGTTTAGGACTTATTATTGCATTAGGTATATACGCAAGAAAGTATCAAGAAAACTATTTATGGCTGCTCGACCGATTAGCTATTTGTACCGCACTCTTTGGTGTATTTGTTCGTTCAGCTAACTTTGTTAACTCTGAAATATTAGGCGTTGCCAGTGATGCGCCTTGGGCTATTATTTTCGCGCGTATTGATAATATACCTCGCCACCCTGCGCAACTTTATGAAGCGATTGCGTATTTACTGATTTTTATTATTCTCTTCTTTATCTATAAAAAATCAAAAGATAAAACGCCAAAGGGTTCATTATTAGGCTTATTTTTAATATTAACCTTCACCGCTCGATTTTTAATTGAGTCAGTAAAAGTTAAACAAGCTGCTTATGAGTCGATTTGGGCGTTAAATACCGGGCAAATGCTGAGTATTCCATTTTTTATCGCTGGTATCGTTTTATTAATATGGTCGTTATCTGCCAAGAACAAACTAAAATAAGCTGAGTAGCATAATGAGTAAAAAATATTACGTGGTTTGGAAAGGTTCAAAAACAGGTGTCTTTGACAACTGGACAACGGTTCAATCCGTAACAACAGGGCGTGCTGATGCTCAATTTATGGGGTTTCCTTCACAAGTTGAAGCAGAAGCCGCTTTTAAGTCAACTTACACCAAAGCATTAACCCAGCGATCCTTAAAAACACCACCACGCAACGGAGCTGAATACCCCGCTGCGGCTAAAACCGCAAGTTCATCATTGAGTCGAGCAACAGCCTCAGCAAAACCTGCTGGCAGCACAGTACGCAGCGATCGTGAAGTCACTAAAGCTAATATCGATATTTATTGTGATGGTGCGTGTTCGCCCAACCCTGGAAAATCAGGGACTGGTGTCGCTGTTTATCATCAAGGTGAAATTCATAGCCTTTGGTATGGTGCCTATAACGCCAATGGTACTAATAACACCGCTGAGTTAATTGGTATGCTACAAGCCTTTAAATTGGCGAAAGCTTATATTGAAGCTAATCCTGGTAGAACCATTCAAGTACTGTCTGATTCAAAATACTCTATCGACAGCATCACGAAATGGGCAACAGGATGGAAAAATAAAGGTTGGAAAAAAGCAAATGGCGAAGCGATTAAAAATCCAGAGTTAGTCAAGGTTTGCTATACACTCTATCAAGAAATTAAAAAACATATTGCTATTACTCATGTTAAAGGTCACGCGAATATTGAAGGTAATGAGCTCGCCGATCGCATGGCTGTACTTGCCAGAACGTCACAAGAAATGAATTTTGTACAATATCAGCAAACAATAAATATTCGCGAAATATTAGCAACCGAAGCGGGATAATAGATCAATATATAATGCGGCCATATAGTCAACGTTCTCATGGGTTAAATGTAGCATTACCTCAAAATAAATAAGAAAAATGCAACGATATTCAATCGTTTCTTTTTTCCTACTTTACTTAAATTTTTCGGTGCTTTGCTCAATCCAAGCTATACTCAACATTCTATTTCTTATCAGAAACGTAGCCATTATCAATCTCTCAAATCATACAATATCTTGTTTATTCTCCCAATTAGGTATGAATAACTTCCAAGCAGATATAACAAGTTTTATAGAGACTCATAAAGCTATTCCAGTAAGATTACCCTTGTATTAAGCAAAAATATGGAGCCACTCACAAGTCATTATTTTAAAAGAAGCCGTGCAGGAGGATGCTAACTGGTCTGAAATGACTAACAGCTTGGTTTGTTCATTAGGTTAATGCGAGAGCAATACATAGAAAATTAAACCTAGCCTTAGACTTTTCAAATAGGATCGAGATAAAAGAATCGAAATAAAATAATCTACACATAAAGCACTTTATTTAACCTTAAAGTTGATTCCGCGCATTAATCTACTTTAATTATGCTTATATAAACAATATAGTGTTAAATAACAGAGTGTAAAAATCTATATAATGGAGATAATAAATGTCGGATAATAAAAAATACCGTTTAGTAACACGTAGTGATTTTGATGGTTTAGTTTGTGCTATTTTACTCAAACATATTAATTTAGTTGACGGTATTCTCTTTGTTCACCCCAAGGATATGCAAGACGGAAAGATAGCGGTTGGGCCAGATGATATTTCCACCAACTTACCTTATGTTGACGGTGTTCATATCGCTTTTGATCACCATCATAGTGAAACACTTCGTAATAAAAAACGAGATAACCATGTTATCGACCCTGATGCGCCTTCAGCTGCTCGCGTTGTTTATGACTACTACGGTGGCCTAGAAACTTTCCCCGCAAGCTGGACAAGCATGATGGAAGCGGTAGATAAAGGTGATTCAGCACAATTTAATAAAGAAGAAGTTTTGCATGCCAAGCGATGGGAATTACTTAATTTCATTATGGACTCACGCACAGGTTTAGGCCGTTTCAGAGAGTTTCGGATTTCGAACTATGAACTGATGATGGACTTAATTGATTTTGGTAAAGATCACAACATTGACCAATTACTCGCACTCCCTGATGTTAAGGAACGCACCGATCTTTATTTTGAACATGAAGAAAAATTTAAAGAGCAAATTAAGCGCTGTGCAACCGTACACAATAACTTAGTTGTGCTTGACTTAAGAGAAGAAGAAATTATTTACTCGGGTAATCGTTTTGTTATTTATGCCTTATTTCCACAATGTAATATTTCAATTCATGTTATGTGGGGGCTTAAAAAACAAAATACTGTTTTTGCTACCGGTAAATCTATTTTTGATCGCAGTGCAAAAACAAATGTCGGTGAACTTATGTTGAAATACAATGGTGGTGGGCATAATGCGGCGGGAACCTGTCAAGTTCCACATGATCAAAATGAAGCTTGCCTTGCCGAACTTATTGCGACGATTAATGCCGATGGCTAAGTTGCAGTAGTCAGACTCACGGCTCAATAATAGCTTACTATTGCCATCAAAAATGATGGTAATAGTAAATCGCTAATCAAAAATATTAATAGCCTTTATTCCAGTCAATATAAAAAGGTATCTGGTCGTTACTTCGATATTGTTTAATATTATTGGTCACTATTTCACCTGCACTTTCAAAATGTGTCGGCGCAGAAATATGGGGAAGAACCGTAATTTTTTCATTCGACCATAAATCATCACTTTTATCTAATGGCTCTTGTTCAAAAACATCTAGAATTGCATGTTCAAGATTACCATTGGCTAAGTGATTAATAAGGTCGTGATTAGCGACGATCCCCCCTCGAGCAAAGTTAATAATACTGGCGCCTTGCGGTAGGTTTGTCAGCAGATCCTCGTTGATGAGTTGGTAGGTCGCTGAAGTAAGTGGTAGTAAACAAATTAAAATATCTGTTTGCCTAACCATAGTCACTAACCCCTCGTCTCCTGAATAGCATGTAATGCCATTAATTAACTTATCACTTTGACTCCAACCAAGCACATTAAAGCCATTTTCATACAAACGTAACGCGCTCAACTTACCTAATTCACCTAAACCTAAAATACCTAAGGTGCGCTCTTGTGGCAGTAAATAGCGATGTTGTAGCCACTGCGCTGATTTTTGTTGTTGTAAGTATTTTGGCATATCACGATGTAAATAAAGCACCCAAGTTAAGACCGCCTCACTCATGGTTTGCGCTAATATTGGATCAATTAAACGCACGAGCTTAAAGCTTGGCGTTGGTTTATTATCGCTTAATTGCGAAACTAGCGCATCGACCCCTGCCCATAGGCTTTGTACCCATATGAGTTTGGGGTATTGAGACAAGATATCAGCATCTGGATTAGCAACAATAGCGATTTCGCATTGAAGCTTTTGCTCAACAGACAAGTCTTTATCAAGCTTAATTGCTTCATTTGGCAGCTTAGTTGATAATAGCGCTAACCAAGCATCCTGCTCTTGGTGGGCAAGTTGACTAACAAAAGTAATAACAGCCATTGTTAAATGTTTCCTCTTAGCATTATTCTTTTAAAACCATATCAATACACATTACGGCAGCAAGGATCAGCTTTCTAATCGGGTGTTCTTCAGGAACATCAGCAGAAATTTCTAATGCGTAATTGTCTGCACTGGTAAATAACTCTTTACCTATGCCACCCCATTCTTTCGATATATGAGCAAGTTCATCATTGCCATCCATAAAGCGAAAATTCCAACCAACCCAGTTGCCCTTTAACTGACAGACAAGTTGGTCTTGGTTATCAAAGATATCGAATTTTCCACCGATTGAAAATAATTTTTGTTTAAAGTAACCAACCGCATTACCGTCACAATCAAAAACAGTTACTTTTGAAATAAATAAAGAGATACCACGCTGAATTCTGATGATACGCTGATCGTCAGGCGTACGTATTTGAACATCAAAAGGTGTCATGGTTTTGTAGTCAGTGAAACGCAGCATTTTAGTAAAAAAGCCTAAATTAGGCTCTCGACATTCCATGATGATATCCCCTGTTTCAGGATCATAAATGTCGTAATTATTTGCCGCTTTAAATAGGCCAACATGCTCTTTGATTATATAAGTATTCTTATTAATTCTAGTATTCATTAAACGCTCACTCCGTGAGTTTAGCTATTGTTGTTATTACGAAAATCATTGATGATAATAGTTGTCTTTGCTTTTATATTGATTGAAATTAACATTAAACCATACAAATTGACGTTATTTAGTCGCTTTAATCACTTGCTCTAAATAGGTAGACATTTCAGTTAATACTTTATTCTTACTGGGTTTTATTGTGGCATATAACGCATATAAAAAACTCTGTGTGTTATGTAATTTAATTAATCCTTGTTCACTTTGATAAACATCTTGCCATTGATTAAAAGGAGCAGGATCAACCACTTTAATAAGCCAAAGGTTAAAATCATCAGCAGAGTATTGTTCTCGTAAAAAAACATATATAACAGCCATAGCGATACGTTTTGCCTCTCCTTGAATATATGAATGTTGATCATTAGCAGTAATTTGGCTGGCTAAAGCGACCAGTATCTTATCGAGTTGCGCTTTGTTAACTTTAGGGTTTAACGCCAATTGCAGCATAAGGTCTGCAGCATGAGCGATACTATGTTGCCAGCCAGTTTTAGCTGAAAAACCGCGATAATCTTTTATATTAGCTAAAAAACTTGTACCCACATTAACTAAATAGTCTCTTTGGTCAACGGTTAAAAAAGGTGAGTGCCTATCGACACGAACCACTTCAGCTAATACCAAGATTGAGAATGACTGATAGACACCAAAGGTGTCAGTTACTTTCGATTCTAAAACACGAGTTAAGTAGTTAAACATTTTAATATGTATTGCTTGGCTAAGGTGTTCGTTTCGCAACCAATAACTTAATGCTTCAAAAGCGACACCATCTCTTATTTCAGCATCTGGGCTTGCTAAACAAGCCAGTAATTGTAGTGCTAAAGCTTCTTTATCTGCTTTGTTTTCAAGGGTAAATTTATCTTCTTTGAGTTGTAGTAGATTTTTTTTATGCCATTGCTTCGATAAACACTGTTTATTGACTTGCTGCGCATTGATCAATACTTCATTAGCAGAGAAGGCAGAGCTACTGATAAGAAGCATCAATATTATTGGAATTTTTAATGAAAATTTCATTTTACATCCTTTTAAAGTTATTTAATTATCTTAAAAATAAGCACATCAGGATACCACCACATCGGCAAAAAAAACATAAAATGAAGACGTTAGTGAGTTGTATTGAGAAAGGATTTAAGAACGATAGTAATTAACAGAGTTTGCATATAGCAATCATTGGTGGTTTAAACTGATGACTTGCTTTTCAGCTAAGGCAATTAACGTTTCTAATTCACCACTTTGTTGCAGACGCATTATTTCTTGGTTAATAAGAGCAACCAAATTTTTATTTTTCTGATGTATATAATGATAAAGAGGAAAAACAGCTAATGGCTTTTTTGCAGGAATTATGTTTTGGTAACCCAACCTTTTCAAGATTAGCTGACCGTCTATAGTATTGGTCAAGGCAACATCAACTAGACCACTTTGTAATATTTTAAACATATTTTCAGTACTATTCATTTCGACAACATTACTTAAGCCATTCGTTATATTATCGGTGTGTTTTACACCTCTAATTTTGGCCAATTTATATTTTTTTAAATCATCTTTACTGACAATATTGAGCTGCTTACTTGCTAGGCTAAATGGCATAGTTTGCAAAGAATAATAAGGAGTAGGAACTCTGATCATTTCGTTGTTCTCATCTGCGTAGGACCAAATTCTCATTATTTCGCCATCACTTTGCCCGATACTCGCTAATAATTCCGCTCTTTTAGCAGGTAAAGGCGTAATAGTAATGTCTATCCCTATATTTTTATAAATTTGAGGTAAAACAATTCGACCGACTTCTTGTTCAATCAGTAATTCAATAGAAGCAAAATTGTAGTGGAGAGTTTTAGGCAGTACTAGAGAACTATGCTTTGGAATAATGGCTGAATTTTCATATGAAATATAAGTAGGGGTAACAATCGATTGAGCAAGTACATTTGGAGACACCATCAAAATGAAGTATATACCACTAAGTAAAAAATAAAGACTGAATATTACCTTCACTTAGACTACCACCTTCAAATTAATGCTTATAAAGTATAATCCTTTTGGTAACGACCTCCTTGTTTTTCTTGAAAACTTTACTTATGCAGAGCCTATTCGATAGGACCATAATATAAATTGGCGGGTAAAATGACAAGTAAAACCTTAAAATGCGGCCCGGCATACTTTGCTCAGTCAGATATAATAGCTATCTAGTGGCACATAACAATATCGCAAAAGGTTAACAATCGGGGCAAAATTTAAACATAAAAGCCTGCTGTTCGATTAACTAGACCGGTCACGTGATACTCGTTTTAGCTTAGGCATGACTTCGCGTCATGCGAGTCGTGGTTTAGTCATAGGCCTACCTTTTCATTCTCTAGGTTGCATATTAGAGACTTACGCAATGAACAACACGTAATATTTTTCACTCTGACCTAGTGTTTTATTCACAAGACTAAAGCGGCGACAAGACAAGCTAGCTTTAAAATAAAAAACCCGCTAGATAGCGGGTTTTAAAGGTGAATTAATCAGACTAAACTTACTGATATAAAATAATCATCACTGATATTTATTGTACCGGGATATTAATAGTACCCGTAACAATGTCACCCGCTTTTGTTTGATAAGCATATTCAAACGTTAAACTATTTTCCGAGCTATCTAAATCATCAGAAGCGTATATAGACGTTGAGGCGCGGTAAACTTTCTGATTGTCTGATTGAGCGGTTCCTGTTTCAATCGACGTTTGAAGACTTTCGGTAATTAATGTTTCATTTTCAGCAAGTTTGACTAGTCCCAATGGTGAAACATTATAAGTATTACTATCTCTAACAAGAGTAAAATTTCTTACTGAATTATAACTGACACCGTCTTCTGTTACCGAGTAAAGACGCATTGAAAAGCTTTGTAACGTTTCAATTGATGATGGTAGATATAAATAAACACTGCGATCATAATTTGAAGGTGAAGAACTATCACCCGCTGAATTGGAGAGAGTAATCGCATTTCCGTTGCTGGTAAAATTATTGTTATCTAAATGTACGTCATTAATATCAAAGTCATCATTATTTTCGATATAAAACGAAAGTGAATCATTATTAACATCGACAGATTTTTCTGTAGACTTCACAACTAAGTTACCGACATTGTATTGGTAATTTTGACTTTTAGGCAAAGAGTTAACCGGCGTAATCGTAAGTTTGGTGTCATTTAAACTCATCTCAAATGAAACAGGAATATCTACCATGCCACTAACAACTGTAGTACCGGGTAAAATAACATCAGTCGATGAATCATTACCTTTAACAACGGTAAAACCAGAAGTATTAGTAAGTGATAGGCTACTTGCTGATGCGGTAATAGCTTGAGAGTAGAATACACTGAAACTTTTATCGATATAATTTACTTCATTTGCCGCAATAACGACCTCTAAAGAAGAGCTATCATTAGTAACAACTCTTGGCATAACCGCTAACTCAACAACGTCAGTATTAGCGATATTATAACAACAGTTTTCTAAAGCACCTGAAATGTTGACTCTTAAGCTGTCATCATCGTTCTTATTCAGTGATATTGAAGCACTTTGATAAGAGATATCGTTTGCCATAAATGAAGGGATTTCTACTCGTGAGTAATCGCCAAACATTGCTGAAATCACATACTGTTCTGTTGCAGCATCAAAAGTAGAAGTCGTCTGTGTACCCGCAGAGTCTGTAGAGAATAACTCAGCACCTAAAATAACATTCGCACTTGCATCAATCATTGTAATGCGAAATTCAATCTCTTTTAACGGCATTTTTTCTTCAACATAAAGCGTTAATGATTCATCACTATTCGATGATAAAAAATATAATTCATTACTACTAATGTTGTTATTTAACTCAGGATTATAATCTATTTCACCATCTTTATTGAGATCTAAGTTGACTCTAACCATAATATTGAGAAACTTTGGTATGGTGATATGGTAAACGCCATTGGCTTCATTATAAGTCGAGTGGTGTTGATACTTATTTGACCTTGAACTAGTACCGTAATGAGATGAAGCTTTAAACGCTAATCCAGTAAGAGGCAATCCTGATGTTTTATTAATAACAGTTATTTGCATATCTTTAGCTGTAGAAACTTCAAATTGACCAAAATCATTGGCCGTATTGACTGCATTTGAATGACCCGTATTAATGAAATATGCACGTGATAAAAATTCATTATTGCTACTTTCAATAATCATTTCAATATCAGAATTAGCAGGAAGGTTTTCTAGTTTAAACTCGCCACCGTTGAAGCTAACGCTATCGACGAGGACAACATCAGCGGCAATAATTGTAATGTTCGTGGCTGATACGGCTTGATTATCCAATGCATTAACAACAATCCCCGTTAATGCAACAGAAGCGGCAGGAGTACCAGGATTGATAGAATTGTTAGTGCCACTAAGAATTTCATTTTGTGCTTGGATTGCTTGCACTACATCTTCGTTATTATTGTCGTTTTCTACTTCTAAACATGCTGTTAATAAACATAAAGAAACGCTTATCATCACTAGATTTACATACTTCAATTTTACTTTCCTTTTAAAATTTAGAAGGGAAATAGAATTAAACAATCTTTGTCGTATCGAATTCCCTTCAATAGAGCGAAAATGTTAACACATAATTAAATAACAGTTAACAACCTTAGTGTAATTATTGATGTTAATAATAAATAAAAATAGGATATAACATTGGACGACTTAATTAACATACTAGTTATCTGACAAGTTCCGTATAAAACAATTATGGAATGACGGCTTGGGGGTTACGATATGGTTTAAAGCTAGTTTATGCAAAAGCGCTCTTTGAGCTCAAAGAGGCTTCGGCGTTCACCCTCTTTGGGAGTAGTCAGCCTCCTGAAAATCAAACCCTTTAACAAAACCAAAGCTGGTAAATTAAAGTGAGTGTCCTTCTAATTTGACGAGAATCGATATTTAAATAAATTCAGCATGAACTCAAGCTTCTTCATCATGACCCAAAATTTCATCATCCTGAACCCAACCTCCGTTATCCTGACCCCTTACTTAGTCATCCTGAATCCATACTCCGTCATCCTGAATCCGTACTCCGTCATCCTGAACCTGTACTCCGTCATCCTGAACTTGTTTCAGGATCTCGACATTAACAATTCAAAGCCCAGATACTGAAATAAATTCAGCATGACGATAGTGGATACTGAAATAAATTCAGCATGACGATAATGGATACTGAAGTAAATTCAGCATGACGATAGTGGATACTGGAATAAATTCAGCATGCACTCAAACGCCATCATCCTGAACCCAACCTCCGTCATCCTGAACTTGTTTCAGGATCTCGACCTTAACAACTCAAAGCCCAGATACTGAAATAAATTCAGCATGACGTGAGTAGATACTGAAATAAATTCAGCATGACGAGAGTGGATACTGGAATAAATTCAGCATGACGAGAGTGGATACTGAAATAAATTCAGTATCCACTCAAACGCCATCATTCTGAACCCAACCTCCGTCATCCTGAACTTGTTTCAGGATCTCGTCCTTAACAACTCAAAGTCCAGATACTGAAATAAATTCAGCATGACGATGATGGATACTGAAGTAAGTTCAGCATGACGTGAGTGGATACTGGAATAAATTCAGTATGAAGGCAAACTCCATCATCCTGAACCCAAGCGCCGTCATCCTGAATTTATTTCAGGATCTCGACATTAACAACTCAAAGACCAGACACCAACAATAGACAATCTTCAAACCAGAAATTTAGAGTGAGTGTCTGTTTAATATTGTATGTTTAATAATCGAGTAATTTTCGGTTATTGCCAAAACGCTGAGACACCCAGTTTTGCAATAAGCTATTGCAAAACTGAATAAAGGGTAAGTTTGAGCGAGAAGCGGATCTTTGAATCGATAGCTGTAAAGGTCATAACAAAGCTTAGATAAACAAATCAATTCATAGTGCAATCGACCTAAAGATACAATCGATTGAGATATGTGTTAGCGTTAAACGGTTGGACTCTTCGTTTAGCAAATGCTTTAAGTCATTTATGAAAATAATCGGCTTTAGCCTAATTAAATCAACGTCATTTTTTCAACAGTGAAGTAATGAGTAATACTTAATTACTTCACTGTTGTTTGTAGATGGCCTGAGGAAATCAAAAAATGTCTGAGTATGCTGATATAATCATCAATGCGACGCCCCCCCCCTTAATTACACTAGATAAAAATTTAAGGATAGTCACTGCAAACGATTCTTTTTATACGTTTTTTCATGTCAAGTCTGAAAATGCCATCGGATACCTCATATACGAGTTAGACAATAAACAATGGGATATTCCTGCACTGCGAGAACTATTAGAAACAATTTTACCCCAGAAAACCAGTTTTAATAGCTACCTAGTTGAGCACAATTTTGCCAATATAGGTCGGCGAATCATGCTGATAAATGCCCAACAGATTGAAGAAGATGAAGATAGAGAACTGATTATTTTATTGTCCATGGAGGACGTCACCGAGCGAGTAGATGAATTAGTCACCGCCAACGAAGAGAAAGACAAGCTAGAAGATGATTTAGTCATCGCCAACAAAGAGAAAGACAAGCTAGAAGATGATTTAGTCATTGCTAACGAAGAAAAAGACAAGCGAGCAGATGAATTAGTCATTGCTAACGAAGAGAAAGAGCATCTGCTACAAAAGATAAGACGTGCAGCCAGTGTTTTTACCCATACCCAAGAGAGCATCATGATAACCGATGCAACTGCGACTATTACTGAAGTCAACGATACATTCAGCCGCATCACTGGTTACGATTCTAAAGATGTACTGGGAGAAAATTCAAGGATCCTCCAATCTGGATGTGAATCGCCAGAATTTTTTAGGGAAATGTGGGATACGCTGCAAACACAGGGGCATTGGCGTGGCGAGATATCGAACCGTCGTAAAAATGGTCAAATATTTCCCGCAATGCTATCCATTAGTGCTGTAAAAAATGCTGATGGTCTTACGCAACACTACGTTTCATTATCCACTGACATTTCATCTATAAAGGCGTACCAAAGGCAATTGGAACGCAGTACTCATTACGATTTACTAACCAATCTGCCTAACCGCGTATTAGTGACAGACCGCATTACACAAGCTTTGGTGCAATGCCAACGTGGTAGTCAGTCATTAGCCGTTGCGTTTATGGACTTAGATGGCTTTAAAGACGTCAATGACAAGTATGGCCATAATATGGGGGACGAGTTGCTCATTGCTGTATCACAACAGATGCAAGCAGCTTTACATGAAGATGACACGCTCGCACGTATTGGCGGTGATGAATTTATCGCAGTAATGATTAATTTAGAAAAGCCCGAAGATAGTGTGCCGGTATTAGAATGTCTACTAAAGGCCGCAGCTAATCCTGTTACCGTGGGCGATGTCATCATGCAAGTTTCAGTGAGTATGGGTGTCGCCTTTTATCCGCAAGACGGTGTGGAAGCAGACCCACTCATACGTCGTGCCGACCAAGCCATGTATGTTGCCAAGCAAGAAGGTAAAAACCGTTATCACCTGTTTGATACTGCAAAAGATAATTTAATTAATACACAACGAAAAAGTATCAACGATGTTCGTACAGCTATGGCTAATGACGAGTTTGTGCTGCACTATCAACCCAAGGTGAATATGCAGACTGGCGATGTGATAGGGGTAGAAGCGTTAATCCGCTGGCAGCATTCAGTACGTGGCTTAGTTCCGCCTTTAGATTTTTTACCTGTGATAGAAGGTCATGCCATAAGTTTAGAACTGGGTGAATGGGTCATAGATAGGGCATTAAGCCAAATAATCCAATGGCGAAACATGGGAATAAATCTCCCAGTCAGTGTCAACATCAGTGCCTATCAAGTACAACAAAGTAACTTCACAACTCGCTTAGCTACATTGCTAGCGATCCATCCTGAAGTGGCCCCCAACTGTTTAGAATTAGAAATACTCGAAACTAGTGCCTTACATGATATCAGCCAAGTGTCTGCGACTATGAATGCATGCTGTGAACTTGGCGTACGCTTTGCTTTAGATGACTTCGGCACGGGCTATTCGTCACTTACCTATCTTAGACGCCTGCCAGCGCACTTAATTAAAATCGACCAAACCTTTGTACGGGAGATGTTAGAAAATGCTGATGATTCCGCTATTGTTGAAGCTGTAATAGGATTAGCTAAAGCATTCCGGCGTGACGTGATTGCTGAGGGCGTAGAAACTATTCCTCATGGATTAGCATTATTAAAACTTGGTTGTCAGTTGGCGCAGGGTTATGGTATTGCTCGACCCATGCCTGCCATTGATATTCCCAAATGGGTATCTAACTGGAAAGCCGATGATTCTTGGCAGATATGATACTTAAAGTCTGATATTTGACTTAATTTCATGCTAACGGGGTGTTTAAAACTTACTTGCTATTTAAAATATAAAATTTCGTTTCACCTCAAGAGTAAAGTTGCTCTTGAAGACAACACATCGTTCGAACACGGCAGAATAAAAATCATAGACTTCTCATTCACTCACTAAAAAGCGCTTAATGTCGGAGAACACTAAAGTTGAAAACTTTCTATAACTGAAATAAGCGACTCGTTGACAATCGAAAGCTATTTACCTGCGGGGTCGATGGAGTTTCATTTTTGGATCTGAAACAGTCGATTGCACTAGGACCAGTGAACGGCGGCAATGGTGACAAATAAGATCGTTAAAACCAGTTTTTTTCGAGCTACCGCTACGACCGCTATTGGCACTTTTAAGTAGGTCATATTCAGTGATTACTATTCCAGTTTAGTAGCCATATTTTGGGTTATTAAACAGAAATAAAGATAATAATTCTACCTTAACAACTAAAGGCCCAGATACTGAAATAAATTCAGTATGACGAGAATGGATACTGAAATAAATTCAGCATGACGATAATGGATACTGAAGTAAATTCAGCATGCATTCAAACGCCATCATTCTTAACCCAACTTCCGTCATCCTGAACCTGTACTCCGTCATCCTAAACTTGTTTCAGGATCTCGACCTTAACAACTCAAAGCCCAGATACTGAAATAAATTCAGCATGACGATAATGGATACTGAAGTAAATTCAGCATGACGAGAGTGGATACTGGAATAAATTCAGCATGACGAGAGTGGATACTGGAATAAATTCAGCATGCACTCAAACGCCATCATCCTGAACCCAACTTCCGTCATCCTGAACTTGTTTCAGGATCTCGACCTTAACAACTCAAAGCCCAGATACTGAAATAAATTAAGTATGAACCCAACCTCCGTCATCCTGAACTTGTTTCAGGATCTCGACCTTAACAACTCAAAGCCCAGATACTGAAATAAATTCAGCATGACGAGAATGGAGACTGAAATAAACTACTAGATATTTTTGGAGAAAAAATTGATTTACACTTAGTGATGGATGAGTGCATTTACGCTATATCTCAAATGCATATTCAAGCACGAAAGTTTATTAAGCCTACAATGAACAATGCATTAAGTATTTTCAAAAAGAGAAAAATAAGTATAGAAAAATAATATGGTAAGGTTTAACTGATATCTGTTTATATGAAAGTAATATTAGATTACTGTCGCTTGATGTTGAATGGTTTAATGTTGTTCCCTACATTCAGGAAAAATATTCAGTTGCATTGAATTATCGAAATATTGAGCACAACACGTATTAATAAAAAACCCGCAATCTCTATGCGAGAATGCGGGTTTTTATTAAGAATTACAAATTAGCAGCGCTAGCTTACCAACCTGTTTTCTCTTTAAGTGCTACGCCGATATCAGCTAAAGAACGAACAGTTTTAACACCAGCCGCTTCTAATGCTGCAAATTTCTCATCAGCAGTACCTTTACCACCGGCGATAATCGCGCCAGCGTGACCCATACGCTTACCTTCTGGTGCAGTAACACCAGCAATGTAAGATACAACAGGTTTAGTAACGTGTGCTTTGATATATTCAGCCGCTTCTTCTTCAGCAGTTCCGCCAATTTCACCAATCATTACAATTGCTTCAGTTTGTGGATCATTTTGGAACATTTCCAATACGTCGATGAAGTTAGTTCCTGGGATCGGGTCACCACCAATACCTACACAAGTAGATTGGCCAAAACCTGCATCAGTTGTTTGCTTAACGGCTTCGTACGTTAACGTACCAGAACGTGAAACAATACCTACTTTACCAGGCTTGTGGATGTGACCAGGCATGATACCAATCTTAGTTTCGCCAGGAGTAATAACACCTGGGCAGTTAGGACCGATCATACGAACGCCAGATTGATCAAGCTTAGCTTTAACGTCAACCATATCTAAAGTAGGAATACCTTCAGTGATAGTAACGATAAGCTCGATGCCTGCATCAATTGCTTCTAAAATTGCATCTTTACAGAAAGGAGCTGGAACGTAAATAACTGTTGCTGTTGCGCCAGTTGCTTCTACAGCTTCACGTACTGTGTTAAATACTGGTAGGCCTAAATGCGTTTGACCGCCTTTACCTGGGCTTACGCCACCGACCATTTGTGTACCGTATTCAAGTGCTTGTTCTGAATGGAATGTACCTTGACCACCGGTAAAACCTTGACAGATTACTTTAGTATCTTTGTTAATTAAGATAGACATTATTTGCCCTCCGCAGCTGCTACAACTTTAGTCGCTGCATCAGTTAATGACTCAGCAGCAATGATATCTAAGCCAGATTTTTTAAGAACTTCACGACCTTCTTCAGCATTTGTACCTTCTAAACGTACAACTACAGGTACTTTAACGCCTACATCTTTAACTGCAGCGATAATACCTTCAGCAATCATGTCACAACGTACGATGCCACCAAAGATGTTAACTAAAACAGCTTTAACGTTGTCGTCAGAAAGAATGATTTTGAATGCTTCAGAAACACGTTCTTTCGTTGCTCCGCCGCCAACATCTAGGAAGTTAGCTGGCTTGCCGCCGTGTAAATTAACGATATCCATAGTACCCATTGCTAGGCCTGCACCGTTAACCATACAACCAACGTTACCGTCTAAGGCTACGTAGTTTAATTCAAAACGTGCAGCATGAGCTTCACGTTCATCTTCTTGAGATGGATCATGGAACGCACGCATTTTAGGTTGACGGTATAAAGCATTACCATCGATACCAATTTTACCGTCTAAACAGTGAAGATTACCTTCGTCAGTAATAACTAACGGGTTGATTTCTAATAAGGCAAAATCGAAATCTTCAAACATTTTTGCAAGACCTAAAAAGATCTTAACAAATTGCTTCATTTGCGTCGGGTTTAAACCTAACTTAAAACCTAATTCACGAGCTTGGTACGGTTGAGCACCAACAAGTGGATCGATTTCAGCTTGGTGAATTAACTCAGGCGTTTCTTCAGCAATCTTCTCAATATCAACACCGCCTTCAGTAGAGGCCATGAATACTACTCTACGACTAGCGCGGTCAACAACAGCACCAAGATATAATTCGTTAGCAATATCTGTACAGCTTTCTACTAAAATTTTAGCAACTGGCTGACCGTTAGCGTCAGTTTGGTAAGTAACTAAGTTCTTACCTAACCAGTTTTGAGCAAAATCTTTGATTTCTTGCTTAGATTTAACTAGCTTAACGCCGCCAGCTTTACCGCGACCGCCCGCGTGAACTTGAGTTTTAACAACCCACATAGTGCCGCCGATTTTATCAGCCGCTTCTGCCGCTTCCTGAGGTGTATCGCAAGCGAAACCTTCAGAAACTGGTAAACCATATTCAGCGAATAATTGTTTCGCTTGATACTCATGCAAATTCATGGTGTATTTCCATTTATCTGTGAATGATAATGACAGCTGTTCTTAGTCATAAATATAAGTAAAATCTTAATTTTAATCATAAATATAAATAAAATTAGCTATCATCGAAAAAAGTTGATCGATTATAGTATAAAAGCTCTAAGGAACAAAGTCCCCAGAGCTAATACTATAGTCTAAATCAAAAGATTTAAACTTCTCGATTATATATCAAGAAGTAGACGTGTTGGATCTTCTAACAAGTCTTTAATTGCCACTAAAAAGCCAACAGATTCTTTACCATCAATTAAACGATGATCATAAGAAAGTGCTAAGTACATCATAGGAAGTATTTCAACTTTTCCATCAACAGCCATAGGTCTGTCTTGGATCTTATGCATACCTAAAATAGCCGCTTGCGGTAAGTTTAAAATAGGTGTTGAAAGTAGTGAACCAAAAACACCACCGTTAGTAATCGTGAAATTACCGCCGGTCATATCTTCAATTGAAAGCTTTCCGTCGCGACCTTTTATTGCTAAGTCACGAATACCATTTTCAATCGCTGCCATACCTAATTGATCTGCATCACGTAATACTGGTGTTACTAAGCCACGCGGCGTAGAAACAGCAATTGAGATGTCAAAAAAGTTATGATAAACAATATCGTCACCATCGATTGATGCATTAACCGCTGGAAAGCGTTTTAATGCTTCAGTAACCGCTTTAACATAAAATGACATAAAGCCTAAACGCGTATCATGCGTCTTCTCAAAAAGATCTTTATATTGCTTACGAAGATCCATAATTGGCTTCATGTTAACTTCGTTAAACGTTGTTAGCATTGCCGTTGAGTTTTTAGCTTCTAATAAACGTTTGGCAATTGTCTTGCGTAAACGTGTCATAGGTACACGTTTTTGTGTACGTTCGCCTAAATCTTGTGCAACAGGCGTCGCAGCAGCAGTTTTTGCCGCTGGAGCTGGAGCTGCAGGTTTATTAGCCGCTGCTTCAACATCTTCTTTAGAAATACGTCCACCTTTACCTGTACCTCTAACATTAGCAGCTGTTAAGCCTTTTTCTGTCATTAAACGACGAACAGAAGGGCTAGCTAATTCATCAGAGCTAATCGCATCTTCTGAAGTAGCTGCAGGAGCACTTGCTGTTGCGCCCGCATTAAGTTGGCCAATAACTTGTGAACCTAATACCGTGTCACCTTCGACGTGGATTATCTTACCAATCACACCATTGTCTTGAGCAACAACTTCTAGAACAACTTTATCCGTTTCGATATCAACCAAGTTTTGGTCAACAGAAACTGTATCACCCTCAGCAACATGCCAAGTAGCAACTGTTGCATCAGCAACAGACTCAGGTAAAACCGGTACGATGATGTCGATAACTTTCACTGCTGTTGCCGCCGCAGGAGCTGATTTTGCCGCTGCTGCAGGTTTTGCCGCTGCAGGAGCTGAAACATCAGCTGATGCATCGCCTTCAGTGAGGATTGCAATTACTTGCTCGCCTAATACTGTTGCGCCTTCGGCTTGAGAAATCTCAGTGATCACTCCATCAACGACAGCTTGTACTTCAAGTACAACTTTGTCAGTTTCAATATCTACTAATACTTGGTCACGTGAAACTTTATCACCTACTTGAACATGCCAAGTAGCTACGGTTGCATCAGCAACAGATTCAGGTAAAACGGGAACCTTAATTTCGGTTGTCATTTATTTTATTCCTTACTCACTAGTCTTCAACAGATAGCGCGTCATTGACTAGCGCTTGTTGTTCTTTTACATGGACAGACATATAACCTACAGCTGGTGCTGCAGAGGCCTTACGACCAGCATATGTCAAATAAGTACCTTCAGGTATTGCCGCTCTAAAGTGATGCTGTGAACAATACCATGCACCTTGGTTTTGCGGTTCTTCCTGACACCAAACGAATTGCTTAACATGCTGGTATTTGGCCAACTCTGCTTGAAGCTCTTCTTCTGGAAATGGATATAGCTGCTCGATTCGAATGATAACAACATTTTCTTGCTCACTCTTGCGACGCTGATCAAGTAATTCATAGTAAACTTTACCACTACAAAAAACGACACGTGTCACTTTTTTCGGATCGATATCGTCAACTTCACCAATGACATTATGGAACACACCCGTCGATAGCTCTTCTAATGAAGAGACCGCTAAAGGATGTCTTAATAATGACTTAGGCGACATAACAACCAATGGACGACGCATAGGACGAACAACTTGTCGACGCAGCATATTAAATACTTGCGCAGGTGTTGATGGCACACAAACTTGCATATTATGATCGGCACAAAGTTGTAAGAAGCGCTCTAATCGTGCAGATGAATGCTCAGGACCTTGACCTTCATAGCCATGAGGTAACAACATAGTTAAACCACATAAACGGCCCCACTTTTGCTCACCTGAACTAATAAATTGGTCAAAGACTACTTGTGCACAGTTAGCAAAATCACCAAATTGCGCTTCCCAAATAGTAAGCCCTGCAGGCTCTGCTGTAGTATAGCCATATTCAAAGGCAACCACTGATACTTCTGACAACACTGAGTCATGAATATCGAATGGACCTTGTCCTTCGCGAATATTTTGCAAAGGTAAGTATTTGCTAGCATCATCTTGGTTATGTAAAACAGCATGACGATGGAAAAAAGTACCGCGACCAGAGTCTTGCCCAGTAATACGAACACGTTTACCTAAATCAACAACCGAGGCATAAGCTAAATTTTCTGCCATACCCCAATCAAGTAATTTTTCACCCGATGCCATTTTAACGCGATCATCGTATATCTTCTTAACACGACCTTGTACAGGATGAGACTCAGGATATGTTGACAATTTACCGGCAAGTTCTTTCAGCTTTTCAACAGAAATTTCTTTATCGTAATCATCGTCCCACTCATGGCCAAGGTATGGAGTCCAATCGACAGAATGTTCTGT
The DNA here is from genome assembly GCF_014077245.1 of Colwellia sp. BRX8-9. Classification (NCBI taxonomy): domain Bacteria; kingdom Pseudomonadati; phylum Pseudomonadota; class Gammaproteobacteria; order Alteromonadales; family Colwelliaceae; genus Colwellia; species Colwellia sp. BRX8-9. The sequence goes on along the minus strand of NZ_JACGVN010000012.1, from coordinate 19,425 downwards.
CATAGGTCGCCATTGTTCAACCGTACACTGACCTTCGTCTAGCAATTTACGATAATAAGAGGTTAATTCATTCGACTTATCTAAATTGATTGAACCCTCAGTATCAAGTTGCTGTGCATAGAGTTGACGAGGTGTTGGGTGTTTCTTAATTTTTTTGTACATCAATGGCTGCGTTGCACTAGGCTCATCAGCTTCATTGTGACCATGACGACGGTAGCAAACAAGGTCGATAACGACATCGCGCTTAAATTCGTTGCGATAATCAAGGGCAATTTGTGTTGCCAAGATAACAGCTTCTGGGTCATCGCCATTAACATGAAGAATCGGTGCTGAAACCATTTTTGCTATTTCAGTACAATATTCACCACTGCGCGTATCTGCAGGATTTGACGTTGTAAAACCAACCTGATTATTGACAACGATACGTATCGTTCCACCAACTTTAAATGCACGTGCTTGTGACATATTAAAAGTTTCTTGAACCACACCCTGACCGGCAATAGCAGCGTCACCATGAATCGTAACCGGAAGAACCGTATCACCGACTTTATCACCACGTCTGTCTTGACGCGCACGGACTGAGCCAATAACAACAGGGTTAACAATTTCTAGATGCGATGGATTAAAGGCCAAAGCTAAATGAACATTGCCACCAGGCGTTACAAAATCTGATGAATAACCTTGGTGATATTTAACATCACCTGAAGATAAAATTTCATCGTGCTTACCGCCAAACTCGTCAAATAACTTTGACGGATTTTTACCCATCACGTTAACTAAGACATTTAAGCGGCCACGGTGAGCCATACCAATAACAACTTCTTTAGTGCCTTGCGTACCAGCACGAGTAATAAGCTCTTTTAGCATAGGTATTAACGCATCACCACCTTCAAGGGAGAAACGTTTAGCGCCTGGAAACTTAGCTCCAAGGTATTTACAAATACCATCGGCAGCGATAAGACCTTTAAGAATTTCTTCTTTTTGGTCGACAGAAAATTTTGCTTGCGACTGAACAGACTCTAAACGTTGTTGGATCCAACGTTTTTCATCGGTGTCAGTAATGTGCATATATTCAGCACCGATAGAACCACAGTAAGTAGTTTTAAGGGCATTGTATAAGTCACCTAACTTCATCGCATCTTGAGAAGTAGCAAATGAGCCGACGTTGAACTCTGTATCAAAGTCGTTTTCTGAAAGTTCATGATGCGACAGTTGTAAATCGCGTACCTTATCTCGCTTCCACAAACCTAATGGGTCAAGGTTGGCATTTTGATGTCCACGAAAACGAAAAGCATTAATTAGCTGTAAAACTTTAACTTGTTTGGCATCACTACTACCAGAAACAACAACAGTTTTATGGGATTGCTTAGCTAATTCTTTAAATTCATTGCGGATTTCAGAGTGCCTGAATTCTAAGTCAGCACCTTCAATTTTTGGAAGTTGTTGGAATAACGTTCGCCATTCTGCAGAAACAGATTGGGAGTTATCCAAATAAGATTCGTATAATTCTTCAATGTAAGTAGCGTTAGCGCCACTTAAATGAGAAGACTCTAACCAAGCCTTCATTGTACCTTCGGGCATTGCCTGTTCCTTTATGGGATAAAAGCAATAAAAAAATAAACAATTATCGTTAGCAAGTCAACTAGACTAATGGCTAATTGTCATCTGCTAATGATGACTATTCCTGTTTTAAAACACCAAAGTGCTAGATAACTTCATCTAACACTCTGCTATTTAATTTTATACTGCGCGTGAAATCAACATCGACTTAATATGGCCGATAGCTTTCGTTGGGTTTAATCCTTTTGGACAAACATCAACACAGTTCATAATACCATGACAACGGAATACGCTGTAGGCATCTTGCAAACCATCTAAACGTTCTTCGGTTGCAGTATCACGGCTATCAATTAAGAAGCGATAAGCATGCAACAAACCTGCTGGTCCAATAAACTTATCTGGGTTCCACCAGAAAGACGGACAAGAAGTTGAACAACAAGCACATAAAATACACTCATATAAACCATCAAGCTTTTCGCGCTCTTCAATCGATTGAAGATGCTCACGTGCTGGAGGGTTTTTACCATCATTAATTAAGAACGGCTTGATTTTTTCATATTGATTATAGAACTGTGTCATATCAATAACTAAATCACGTACTACCGGTAAACCAGGTAAAGGGCGTAACACTATTTTCTTTGCTGGAACAGCCGATAATGGTGTAATACAAGCTAAACCATTTTTACCGTTAATATTCATACCGTCAGAGCCACATACTCCCTCACGACATGAACGACGGAAAGAGATAGTCGTATCTTGCTCTTTTAATAAAATAAGTGCATCAAGTACCATCATATCTGAGCCTTCTGGAATATCCAGCTCATAATCTTTCATGTAAGGTGCATTATCAACATCAGGGTTGTAACGATAAATCGAAAAAATTTGTTTCATTGCAATGCTCCTTAGTATACACGAGCTTTCGGTGGGAAAGCTTCACGATGAATAGGTTTCATATTTACAGAACGTTTTGTCATCTCTTCTGTTTCTGGCGTGTAGATAGAGTGGCATAACCAGTTCTCATCATCACGTTCAGTGAAATCTTGACGGGCATGTGCACCACGAGATTCAGTACGGAAGTTAGCTGCTTTAGCTGTACAAAAAGCCGTTTCCATCAAGTTGTCTAATTCTAAACACTCAATACGTTGCGTGTTAAATTCTGTAGACTTATCATCGAGGCTCGCATGTTGAAGACGTTCACGAATTTCAGTCAACTCTTGCATGCCTTCGGCCATAGCCTCACCTTCACGGAATACCGAGAAGTTAAATTGCATACATTTTTGCAAGTCTTTACGTATTTTAGTTGGACTTTCTCCACCTTTTACAGATGACTCCCAACGATTAGTACGTGCTAATGAAGCTTCTAAGTCAGACTCAGAGGCATCTTTTCCGCTTTGCGTATCATTTAGGTAAGTGCCTAAGAAATTACCAGCTGCACGACCAAAGACCACTAAATCAAGAAGAGAATTACCACCTAAACGGTTTGCTCCATGAACAGATACACAAGCGATTTCACCAACGGCAAATAACCCTTCAACGATAGTTTCTTTACCCGTTTCTGGGTTAAAGTTAATCGCTTGGCCATTCACGTTACAAGGAACACCACCCATCTGATAATGACAAGTTGGTATAACTGGAATAGGTTCTACTGCTGGATCTACGTGAGCAAATGTTTTCGATAAATCACAAACACCTGGTAAACGTTTTTCAAGCGTTTCACGGCCTAAATGATCAAGTTTAAGTTTAAGATGCGGACCCATAGGACCGTCAAAACCACGACCTTCACGGATCTCTGTCATCATAGAACGAGCAACTACGTCACGACCTGCTAAATCTTTAGCATTTGGTGCATAACGTTCCATGAAACGCTCGCCATCTTTGTTAAGCAGGTAACCACCTTCTCCACGACAACCTTCAGTAACAAGCGTACCTGCACCGGCGATTCCTGTTGGATGAAACTGCCACATTTCCATGTCTTGCATCTGTATGCCAGCACGAACTGCCATACCAACGCCGTCACCAGTATTGATGTGAGCATTAGTTGTTGATGCATAGATACGACCAGCACCACCGGTAGCTAATACCGTAGCACGGGCTTTGAAGTAAACAATCTCGCCTGTTTCGATACAAATAGCGGTTGTACCAACAATAGCACCGTCACTATTTTTAACTAAATCTAGTGCATACCATTCAGAGTAGACATTAGTTTTATTTTTAACGTTTTGTTGGTACAAGCAATGTAATAAAGCATGGCCAGTACGATCGGCTGCGGCTGCTGTACGTGCAGCTTGTTCGCCACCAAAGTTTTTAGATTGGCCACCGAAAGGACGTTGATAAATCTTACCTTCTTCAGTACGAGAAAAGGGTAGACCCATTTTCTCTAACTCAATAATGGATTCAGGACCTGTTTTACACATGTATTCGATTGCGTCTTGATCTCCGATATAATCAGAACCCTTAACGGTATCGTACATATGTTGTTCCCAATGATCTTCATGCGCATTACCTAGCGCAACAGTGATACCACCTTGAGCAGATACTGTATGAGAACGAGTAGGAAAAACTTTAGAAATCAAGGCACAAGATTTGCCTGATTCAGAAATAGCTAATGCAGCGCGCATACCTGCACCACCGGCGCCAATAACTATAGCGTCAAATTCACGAATTGGAACGCCCACTTATACACCCCACACAATTAAAAAGCCTGCCGCAAGGTAAGCTAATAAAGTAACAGAAAAGAAAAATTGTAATGACCCACGCAAAAAAGCTGGTTTAATATAATCAGACAATACTTGCCAAATACCAATCCACGCATGAATAACAACTGACAAAACAGCAAGTAATGTTGCTATTTTTACTGACATCAAGCCAAAAAAGCTATGCCAAGCGTCATAAGTTACATCTGGAGTAACTACAAAAAAGCCAGCGATCAATAACGTATATAACGTTAAAATAATAGCGCTTGCTCTTATAAGAATAAAATCATGTACGCCATTTCGGCCTACAGTAGCAATGTTGTTTACCATAACCAAACTCCTACTACGACGGTAAGTATAAACCAAAGTGCCATAGCAAATTTAGCACTGGTGTTACCTGAAGCTAATTCTTCAAAATGGCCTAAGTCCATAAATAAGTGACGAACACCCATTAATATATGGAACGTTAGAGCAGAGATTATGCCAAACATAATGAATTTAAATATGAAACCATCCAGACATGCTTGAACTTGAGCAAATCCTTCAGCGGAAGATAGAGATAACGAAAGTGCCCACAATAATATACCAATAGCAAATACCATAATGACACCAGAAACACGGTGCAATATCGAGGCGTTTGCCGAAGGGTGCATTTTAATTGTAGTCAGATCTAGGTTTACAGGACGTTGTTTTTTCACAATTTCGCCTAAAGAGTTCTTTGAGCCTTCAACTTGTTTTTTTATTGCTCAATGAAATAAGTAAACGTGTTTACAATCAATTGAGCAATCCCCTAGCGATCTTAGTTAATATTTGTCTATTAATGAAATAATCTACAAATACAAAAATTAGATCAGCTTGATTATATAGCTGAACATTTTTAATTACAATTTTCTTACGCGAGAATTTCACCTTTATTTCAAAGGTATCAGACTATTATTTAACCTATTTTAGCAATTCTTTAACTTTAGTCTAAGGTAGAAACAATTGGTTTGACTTTAAGGGGGTATAATGAAGTAGAATACGGTCAGTTTTATATTCATAAAAACTGACTAACTTTTCAAAAGTAAGTTCAGCAAGCGAATTAAATAATTTATAGGGGATTAAACATATGGCTGAATCTAAAGCCACTCTCAGTATTGATGGTAACGTAGTTGCAGATTTACCAATACTTTCAGGTAGCGCCGGTAACGACGTAATAGACATCAGAACTTTGGGTAATTATGGTTATTTCACTTATGACCCGGGTTTCTTAGCAACCGCTTCATGTGAATCAGCTATTACTTATATCGATGGTGGTAAGGGTATTTTACAACATCGTGGTTATCCAATTGACAGTTTAGCTAAACAAGCTAACTATCTAGAAGTTTGTTATATTTTGTTAAATGGTGATGCACCAACATCAACTCAATATGATGAATTTGTTGATATTATTACCAACCATACTATGGTTCACGAGAAACTGGCTCATTTTTTCCAAGGTTTCTTGCCTGACGCACACCCAATGGCAATGCTTTGTGGTGTTGTTGGTGCTATGTCTTCATTTTATCATAGTGATTTAGACATTGAAGATCCTGTGCAACGTATGCGTAGTGCGCATCGCTTAATTGCTAAAATGCCAACTATTTCAGCAATGGCTTACAAATACAGCATTGGCCAACCATTCGTTTATCCACGTAATGAATTAAGCTATGCAGAAAACTTCTTACATATGATGTTCTCTGTACCAGCAGAAGAGTATGTTGTTAGCCCTACTGTTGCCCGTGCCATGGATAGAATATTTACATTGCATGCAGATCACGAGCAAAACGCTTCAACTTCAACAGTTCGTTTAGCTGGATCTTCTGGTGCTAACCCTTATGCATGTATCGCTGCAGGCGTAGCATCTTTGTGGGGCCCTGCACATGGCGGCGCTAACGAAGCCTGCTTAAAAATGCTTGAGCAAATTGGTACATTAGAGCGTGTTGACGAATTTGTTGCTCGTGCTAAAGATAAGAGTGATTCATTTCGCTTAATGGGTTTCGGACATCGTGTTTACAAAAACTTTGATCCACGCGCAACAGTAATGCGTGAAACATGTCATGAAGTATTGAAAGAGTTAGGCATAAAAGATCCTCTTTTAGACGTGGCAATGGCTCTTGAAAAAGTGGCCCTTGAAGACCCATACTTTATTGAGAAAAAACTTTACCCGAATGTAGATTTTTATTCAGGTATCATCTTGAAAGCTATCGGTATTCCTACCAACATGTTCACAGTAGTATTTGCTATGTCTCGTACCGTGGGTTGGATTTCTCACTGGGATGAAATGTTAGGTCAAGCGGGTCAAAAAATTGGTCGTCCTCGTCAAAACTATATTGGTGAAATTGACCGTGAATTTATCCCATTAAATAAAAGATAATTATTTATTTTATAAATCACTCTTTGAAAGGTAGCTCACGCTACCTTTTTTATTCCTTCAATTTTAGTCGCATCATAAAAACAATTAATAACCCTTTTTTCTTTGATTATCAGGAAATTTCTTTTGCCTCGCCTTAGTAATAATTTTCTCTTTACTGCAATAAAAACAGCTTTATCTTGATAAAAACATAAAACAGCCCAATAAATAATCATTATAACAATAAAGAATACTAGCTATACACATAAAAAATAGTATTAATAAACAGTAAATTAAAAAAACACAGACCGATAGTTCAGCTTAATTCCGGGCCAAATCTATACCGATAATAGCTAAAAATTACTACAATAATTGTTTAAAATACTGATGATTTATTAATTATAAGTAAAACAATTGATACCTTGCCACTGCATATTTATTTTTCCAACACTATACCCAGCTAAATCAACTGTAATTGTCACCTTACACTCTCACAATCATTGATTGATTTATTAATAAATCAACCAAACCATTACAATTCTGCTGCCTCACACTTTAAATTAAGGTGCAGCCAGCGGATAAAGTCGTCATTGTTAAGGGTAAAAATAGCGAGATAAAGAAAAAAGTTAATTGCTTACGGGATTTGCTGTATTCAGTGTTAATTCACCCTTATAATGTTAAAAATTTTATGAGTTAATGATTACGGTATGTCTGAATATCAAATGAGATTTGGTGGAATTGCGCGTCTTTACGGCGCTGCAGGTGCTGCTTTATTAGAAAAAGCGCACTTCTGTGTGATAGGCATCGGTGGTGTTGGTTCTTGGGCTGCTGAATCTTTAGCAAGAACAGGGATTGGTTCGATAACATTAATTGATTTAGATGATATCTGCACAACCAATATCAATAGACAAATTCATGCACTTACTGAAACGATTGGAGAAAGTAAAGTCGATGTGATGGCTGAACGTATTAAGCAAATTAATCCAAGCTGTCAGGTTAATGTCATTGAAGATTTTGTCACTTTTGATAATTTGCGTGAACTATTAAGTAACGATTTTGATTATGTCATCGATGCTATTGACTCAGTGAAAATAAAAACGGCTATTATTGCTCATTGTAAACGTAATAAAATACCGGTAATTACTATTGGTGGCGCAGGAGGGCAAACAGATCCAAGTAAGATTCAACTTTGTGACTTGAGCCAAACTTATCAAGATCCATTGCTTGCTAAGGTAAAAAATCAACTGCGCCGTGAATTTAACTTCCCAAAAGCCGATGCGAAAACAAGCAATAAGCGAAAATTTTCAATTGATGCCGTTTTTTCTACTGAACAACTGGTTTATCCTGATGAAAATGGCAATGTTTGTCACGCAAAGCAAACTCAAAATGGTACGGTACGGTTAGATTGCAGCTCAGGTTTTGGCGCGGTTACTCACGTTACAGCCACATTTGCTTTCTTTGCTACCAGCCGTGCAATTAAGAAATATTTAGCTAAGCATCAGCTTTGATGTTGCCTTGCCATCATTTTAATTTTTTCAACGATGGCTTTAACACCATTACTACGTGATGGGCTCAAGTGCTGTAACAAACCCAACTTTGAAAAGTAAGATTGGTCATCAAACGCTAATATCTGTGCCGATGAAAGCTGCTGAAAAGCAGCTAATATAATCACCATTAAACCTCGAATAACTTTAGCGTCACTGTCGCAACTAAAAATAAACTCATCTTGAGTATTTTTAGTTGCCATTAACCAGGCATGACTTTCGCATCCTACAATCAAGGTAGTGTTGTTACGGAAGCTTTTATCCATTCTGACTAATGACTTACCCAACATCATTATTTCTCGATGACGAGAATCCCAACCTTTTAATAAACTAAATCTTACTATCATAGCTGAGTGATTAGTTGAATTGACCGGCTGTGCTGAGTGATGTGGTTCAATAATAATTTTATCAACATTGTCATCAGTGCCTTGGATCAGTAAATTTAGTTTCTCAATAAAAAAATCAATTTCTGCATAAGTATTATAAGCCGCTAATGAAACTCTAATACAGCCACTTAATTTTAAATAGTCCATTAAAGGCATCGCACAATGATGTCCACTTCTGATGGCAATACCATATGCATCTAGCCCGCTGGCAATATCGTAATTATGTGCACCACAGACGGTGAATGAAAGTACGCTAATATCAGGTTTGTCCTCAATAACAAATTTAACCACTTTAATTTGTGATAATTTTTCATAACAGTAGCATGTCAGCAAGCTTTCATATTTTGCTAACTGAGCTACTCCAAATGAATTAATGAATTCAATACTGGCAGAGAAAGCAATAACACCAGCATAGTTCGGTGTTCCAGCTTCAAATTTAAAGGGGAGTTGATTAAATGATGTTCCTTGAAAACTAACTATTTTTATCATTTCCCCACCCCCCTGATAAGGAGGCATAGCCGTTAATAAGTCACGTCGACCGTATAAAACACCAACGCCCGTGGGTCCAAACATTTTGTGTGCTGAAAAAACGTAGAAGTCACAGTCTAGAGTTTGCATATTTAGTGCTAAGTGGGCACAAGCTTGAGCACCGTCAATAACGGTTATGGCTTTATATTTTTTAGCTAAGGTGATGATTTTTTTAACGGGATTCACTTTACCAATCACGTTAGAAATATGCGTAAAACTAACCACCTTAGTTTTTTCATTAAAATAACCTGCTAAGCTATTTTCATCGATACGACCGCTCGCATCTAAAGGTAAAACTTTAATAATAGCGCCAGTTTTTTCGGCAATCATTTGCCAAGGCACGATGTTAGCGTGGTGTTCAGCATGGCTTAATAATATTTCATCGCCCGCTTGTAAGTTTTTCTGCCCCCAACTCTGAGCAATTAAATTAATTCCTCCCGTTGTACCTGGAGTCCAAATGATTTCTTCTAAGTATTTGGCTTGAATAAAGTGTTGCACCTTAGCTCTAGCTTGCTCAAAAGCCAAAGTAGCTTTAGCACTCAGAGCATGTGAGGCGCGATGAACATTAGCATTATATTGCTGATACACCTCAGCTTCGGTATCGATAACCACATTAGGCTTTTGAGTGGTAGCGCCATTATCAAAATAAACTAAGGGCAAGTCGTTGACGGTATTACTGAGCAAAGGAAAATGCTGGCGAAATGTGCTGACATCGAATTTATTCATAAGAGATTACATGCAAAGATAATATTACTGACATAATTATACCTGATAATACTATAAAAATTGATCATTTAAACAATCAAGAGTCTCGCTAGTTTATTTAGACAATAGTCCAAAATAATAGGTTAATTTACCTGTTTTAAACTAGAGTTAAACAGTAAAGAAAATAAAGGGTGAAAAGTATGAAGTTATTTTCATGGTTCATTAAAGCAAATAAGCATCCAAAGCCTGCACAAGAAGGTTTAACAACAGCTGTATCAAATGACATCGCAGATGAAGGAATAAAAGCACTTAATCGCAATACTATGTGGCCGATAGCAAAAGTTAAAAACGCGACTGTGATTATTAAGAAGCCAAATAAGAAAATGAATACGTCTCAAAGTACCCATAAATACGAGACGACTAAAGCGAGTAAGCCAATTATTGGCCCTATTCCTTTAGGTTAGGCAGAGCTCTTCTCAACTAATCTGGCTGATAAAAATAGCGCGAAAGCGTTATTTTTTTGCTTCTATTGCTAGACTAACATTATGTAAATAGTGTGGCATTAAGAACTTTTCGGGGTTGTCGGCTAGCAATTGTAAGTATAAAGCTGGAAAGCCTGTTTGATAATACCGCATCCTAGTTCTTTGCTTTAAAGGTTTTATTGCAACAAAGTCTTTTTCATTACAGCTTTCAGCAATAAAAGCCCCCACGCTATCACCTTCTTTAGAAACAGTCCCTAATTTCCAACCTTGCGCAGTATGAGTCACTAACGATGTTTTCCTTGAAATATATTTAGCCCAAGGTAATTCGCTGAGAATTATCGCACGGACTTTCTCACGAGAGCCTTGATAAAAACGGGGCAAAATTGCAACATTATGGGAGAACATCGCATTTTGCACAGCCAAGCAACGAGAATGATTTTTAGGTAGCGCGTACTCATCAATAAAGCCAAGTAGATGAGCCAGCTCATGGTAAAAGACTTCTGCATTATCATGACGATCAATATATAAAATACCCGCGTTTACGTTAGCACCGCCTTTTTCAACAAGCACCGCAATGAACCTGTCTAGTGACACTCGCTTATTATTTGGCCAGATAGATTCGTCACATCGAATCGCTTCATTAGTACTTTGGTGACAAGCGAGTGTTATTTTACTGATGTATTGTACCGGTGAAAAACAAAGGTAAGGTTGTAATGTTGCTAACGTCGAGGATGATATCAGTTCTTCAAAATATGCTAAGTCGCGTAGATTCGTTGCATAAGGCGCAATGCTCGCTAGACAATTTGCTTGTGACGGTATATGTGGGGTATTTAAGACATTGTAACGCAATAGCTTTTTCGAAAAAGATTCAAGTTCTTCAGATGGTTTGTCTGCGTTTATCGTCTCAAGCTGCTTAATATATCGGTCTATTTCTGGTTTTTCTCCTATTGAAATTAAAACCTCAAGTAAAAGCGTTAGGGCAGATCCATTAGACGATATTGGTAATAATAATTTTTTAGCCGCAAGTAGTTTGTTATGGGAAAAATAAATTTTCGCTAAGTCTATTCTTGCTTGCTGATGACCTAATCGAATGGCTTGTGCAAGCCATAGCTCGATATTTTGATTATTGTCGCCTTGCTTATTTTTATAATATTGGGCTAATTTAAATGCCACCTCTCCATCACTTTTAGCCAGTGATTTAGCAATATTTTGCCATCTTGGGTCGTTATCAACATAAGTATTTAAATGCTTATACAAAAGAGTGTTTAAGCCAAGCTTTTCTATAACGGTTAATTGTGAGTGGTTAGCGTAACCATTTTCTACGGCTTTAATTAATGAGTTTACCGATACAAAAGAGCTTATTGATATAACAGTCAATAAGCTGATGATGGTTAAGCTGACTTTATATTTCATTTGCAGGTATAAATAACATCCATCAACACATTAAGACGACTTAGCGGCTTTAACAATTTCTTGTCGCATTAAGTCTAACTCAAGTTTGGCGTATCTGTGTTCAACAAACTCATAGACGTTAGTACTTAAGGCTAATTTAAAAAAGTTTGCTGCAAGTTCATTATTGTCTTTGAGTTGATAGTATTTACCTAAGTAGAAATATGCCTCGCACAGACGTTCACTTAAAGCCTTATTAGAATTTACGCCTATTGATAATTGACTGATAAATTCTTGCTCGGTTATCTCACCAAGATAAAGTTGAATAATATTTTTAGCCCAAACACTCTCTTCAACTTGCTCTGCCGCGACCTTTAATGATGTTTTCGCATTAAGGTTATTTGCCGCTGACTCGGCTAAATACATCCATAAAATACGGTAAGGGTCATTACTTTTTCGTTGCTGAAAAGTACTAAAATCATCAATAGATAGTTCAGCACGACCACCATAATATAAAGCAATCCCTCTATTTAAATAGGCATATTCATGTTCAGGCGCTAAATCTATTGCCGAATCAAAAGCCTCGTAAGCTTGGTTGAACTCTTGCAATTGGGTGAAATGGATCCCTAAAAAATTATAGGCATCAACAAAGTCTGGCTTTAAACGCAAAGCTCGATTGAAATCAAGACGGGCTAATGAACGTAAACCAACACTGTCGTAAACAACACCGCGGTCATAATAAAGTTCAGCTCGTTGGGCATCGGTTATTTCAGCTCTTTGAATAACATCAGTTAGACGCGCTATCGCTATTTCACTTTTATAATTTATGGCTAATGGTTCGACAATGATAAGTTGATTCATGGCGAGCGAATCGTCATTTTCTGGGCTGCTTGCACAACCTTGTAAAGATGAGATGACGATGACAAGCGCTACTTTAAATAATTTATTCACAGAAATAATGTACCTAATGAAATTTTGTATTGACTCATTTTAGTATATAAAAAAGGGAGCCATCAGGCTCCCTTTTTATCTAACTTTTTAAGTAAGCTATTCAGCAGCGTCAGCTACTGGTGCTTCCTTTTTCTCATTAGCTTCTTTAATACTTAAACGTACACGGCCTTGACGGTCGACTTCAAGTACTTTAACCGTAACTTCCTGGCCTTCAGTTAATACGTCACTTACAGCATTAACACGTTCGTCAGAGATTTGAGAGATGTGAACTAAACCATCTTTACCCGGAAGTACGTTAACAAAAGCACCAAAATCAACGATACGTACTACTTTACCTTGGTAAATTGTACCTACTTCAATTTCAGCCGTTAATGCTTTAATACGATTAATCGCATCTTCAGCTTGCTCACCATTAGTTGCAGCAATTTTAACAGTACCATCGTCATCAATCTCGATAGTTGTACCTGTTTCTTCTGTAAGCATGCGGATAGTAGCACCACCTTTACCAATGATGTCACGAATTTTATCTTGGCTAACTTTGATGGTATGAATGCGTGGTGCAAACTGTGAAATATCATCACGGTGACCAGAGATAGCTTCATCCATTACAGATAGGATATGAGTACGTGCAGCTTTTGCTTGGTTTAAAGCAAGTTGCATGATTTCTTTAGTGATGCCTTCAATTTTAATGTCCATTTGAAGTGCAGTAATACCACCGGTAGTACCCGCTACTTTAAAGTCCATGTCACCTAAGTGATCTTCATCACCTAAAATGTCTGAAAGAACAACAAAGTCGTCGCCTTCTTTAACTAAGCCCATTGCAATACCAGCAACAGAAGCTTTAATTGGTACACCAGCATCCATTAATGCTAATGAAGCACCACAAACAGAAGCCATTGAAGATGAACCATTTGATTCTGTAATTTCAGAAACAATACGCACAGCATATGGGAATTCTTCAAGTGAAGGCATAACCGCTAACATACCGCGTTTTGCTAAACGGCCATGGCCGATTTCACGACGCTTTGGAGAGCCAACAAAACCTGTTTCACCAACACAGTATGGAGGAAAGTTATAATGAAGCATAAATGCGTCAGTCTTCTCACCCATAATAGTATCAAGACGCTGTGCATCACGTTGTGTACCTAAAGTAGCCGTAACTAATGCTTGTGTTTCACCACGAGTAAATACCGCAGAACCGTGAGTTCTCGGTAATACACCTGTCATAACGTCTAGGGCACGGATCATTTCAGGATCACGACCATCGATGCGAGGCATGCCTTTAGTGATACGACCACGAACAACAGTTTTCTCTAAGTCATGGAATAAATCTTTTGCTTCTTGAACATTAAGATCTGCATCGCTTGCTAATAATGTTTCAACAACACCATCGCGGATTTCTTTGATTTTTTCGTAACGAACAGCTTTTTCAGTGATTTGGTAAGCTTCGTTAACTTGTGCTTCACTCAATTCTGCAATTTTAGCAATAAGGTCAGCATTCTTAACTGGTGCAACCCAATCCCACTTAGGATTGTTAACTTCAGCAGCCATTTCTTTAATTGCTGTGATAGCCGTTTGCATTTGCTCATGGCCATACATAACAGCGCCAAGCATAACTTCTTCAGATAAAATATCAGCTTCAGACTCAACCATTAGTACTGCAGAATCAGTACCTGAAACAACTAAGTTTAACTTAGACGTTTCTAATTCAGATTGTAATGGGTTAAGAATGTATTTGCCGTCAGTATAACCAACACGTGCTGCGCCAACAGGACCACTAAATGGCATACCTGAAATAGCTAAAGCTGCAGACGTACCTAATAAAGAAATGATGTCAGGGGCAATTTCTGGGTTAGCAGAAACAACCGTAATAACAACTTGAACTTCGTTAGTAAAGCCATCTGGGAAAAGTGGACGAATTGGACGGTCAATTAAACGACAGATTAATGTTTCTTCTTCAGAAGGACGGCCTTCACGTTTAAAGAAACCACCTGGGATTTTACCCGCTGCGTATGTACGCTCTTGGTAGTTAACTGTTAATGGAAAAAAATCTTGTCCTGGTTTTGCTTCTTTCTTACCAACAACAGACACTAATACACACGTATCGTCCATGCTTGCCATAACAGCACAAGTTGCTTGACGTGCGATAGCACCAGTTTCTAAAGTAACGGTATGTTGACCGAATTCAAATGTTTTTGTCACTGTATTGAACATAAATGTTCCTTTTTAGCTAAATATAAATTTTCTTGATTAACCAATCTGTACAATTATTTATTCACTTAGAGCAAAATTTTAACCGCTTAAGTTGAACAAAAAATTATACAGTTTGGATTGATTAGTTTTGCAAAAGCTTAAATTTTCTAAAAATTTGCAGGCACATTATACTATCAAACGCGCTATTTACTAGCCAGAAAGGGGAATTGTTATTAAGAAAAGACAAAAAAGCGTACTTTGACTAAGTTTGGGCAAGTTACCCAGTAAATTAGCAATAAAAAAAGGAGCTATAAAGCTCCTTTTTTTTGATATTACCTTTAAGAAAAAAGGTAACAAATAAGTCACATCTTAACGACGTAGACCTAATTTAGCGATTACCGTTGTGTAACGCTCAACGTTTTTGCCTTTTAAGTAATCAAGTAACTTACGACGTTGTGCAACCATGCGCAATAAACCACGACGTGAGTGATGATCATGGATGTGCTCTTTGAAGTGACCTTGTAGGTGGTTAATTTGTGTAGTTAACAAAGCAACTTGTACTTCAGGTGAACCAGTATCACCTTCTTTTTGAGCATATTCTGCAACGATTGCAGCTTTTTCTGTAGCATTTAAAGACATAATAAATCCTTAGTGTGATGTACTCGAAAGTACTTAAAATTCGCACCTCGCCAAACACTAATTCAGCTAAGGTGACAAAAGAGCGCGCATTGTATCAGCGACAGACGAAATTGCAACTGATATTTGTGTCACACCATTAATAACTTGTCGTTAGACTATATAACATTTAACCATGAGTAAACGCTGTTTTATTTTACTGATATAGGCGATAACCAGCCAAGATCCTAAAATGTTAAATAATTTATTACAGCGTTTTCAAAAATTCGTCTAAAACAACAATGCGTTTTGGTGCAATTAAACCGTTGTCGTCTATATGACCAACACCAATAAACTCTCCATCATTGATATTGTCTCCAACAAAAACCTGCACTAAACCTTCAGCTGGAACATTAGCTGCTTGTACTGGATTACCGTGGCGTAAAAAGTTAGCAGACATATCATCTATAAAAACCTCAGGGATACCATCACAGGCCGTCGTCATCGGTAACAATAAAGGGTCAAGTAAAGTAGAAGGCGCTAACTCTTGCTCTTCTGCTTGTGCCACTAATGCTTGTAATTGTTCCAGTGTTACCATTTTATCTGTAGGATAATTTCCCACGGCACTTCTGCGTAAATTAGCAACATGTGCGCCACAACCAAGCAGCTCGCCTAAATCGTCGATGATAGTACGAATATAGGTGCCTTTAGATACATGAATATGTAAATCAACTTCATCACCTTCAAAGCGTAATAAGTCTAAACGAAAAACCGTAATATCTCGGGACTCACGAGGGACCTCAACACCTTCTCGCGCATATTTATATAAAGGCTGGCCTTTATATTTTAACGCTGAGTACATAGAAGGAATTTGCTGTGTGGTACCGCGAAAAGACTCAAGTGCTATTGCTAATTGCTCACTTGATACATCAACCAGCTTTTCCGCAACAACTTCGCCGTCAGCGTCACTGGTTGTAGTGCGCACACCCAATTTTGCTGTTACTTGATAGGTTTTATCAGTATCGAGTAAAAATTGAGAAAACTTAGTTGCTTCACCTAAACAAATCGGCAACATACCGGTAGCAAGTGGATCTAATGCCCCAGTATGCCCGGCTTTTTGTGCAAAGAAGATACGCTTAACTTTTTGTAAAGCACTGTTCGATGACATGTCATAGGGTTTATCAAGTAGGATCACCCCATTAATTGGGCGACCTTTTCTGCGTTTAGCCATCTAGCTGTACCCTATGAATTTTCTTCGTTGTTGAGATCAGTTGCTTCTTTAGAAGCGGTAGCATCTCGCTCTGAGCTTTCAGCAATATGCTTATCGCTAGCGACAGCTTCATCAACCAATGAACTCATTCGAACACCTTCAGCCATAGAGCTGTCATAAACAAAACGTAAATGCGGCATAATACGAGCACGTAATTTCTTCGCTAATAACGAACGAATAAAACCAGCAGCTTCATTTAACACTTCAATAGAGCTTTTTATTTCTGAGGCTTCATTGGTAAAAAAAGTCACGAATATTTTTGCGTAAGCTAAATCACGTGTCAACTCGACAGCAGAAACTGTTGTCATGACTAAGCGTGGATCTTTAACTTCGCGCATCAAAATAGTCGCGATTTCTTTTTGTATTTCTTGTCCGACACGGTCGGTACGGGCAAATTCTCTTGCCATAGGAAATTCTCCTAATAAAATTATCGAGGACTTTTACCTGATAACTTTTAATATATAAACAAAAATGGAGGCAAAGCCCCCATTTAGTATTTGTACAACAGTAAGTGAGCTATCTCATTACATTGAAGCCGATTAACCAACAAAAGCAGTCAATCAATCAGCAATAATCTAAAGTTATAGCGTACGCTTAATTTCTATTGTTTCGAATACTTCAATTTGGTCACCAACGCGAACATCATTGTAGTTCTTAACACCGATACCACATTCAGTACCGTTACGAACTTCTGCAACATCGTCTTTGAAACGACGAAGTGATTCAAGTTCACCTTCGTATATAACAACCAAGTCACGTAATACGCGAATTGGAGCACTACGTTTAATGATACCTTCAGTAACCATACAACCAGCGATTGCGCCGATTTTAGGCGACTTAAACACGTCACGAACTTGTGCAAGACCAATGATTTCTTGCTTGAACTCTGGCGCTAACATGCCGCTCATCGCTTGCTTAACTTCATCAATTAATGCGTAAATAACACTATAGTAGCGTAAATCAATGTTTTCAGATTCAATCACTTTACGCGCAGATGCATCAGCACGAACATTAAAACCAACCACGATGGCATTTGAAGCCGCCGCTAATGTCGCATCAGTTTCAGTGATAGCACCAACACCTGAACCTATGATTCTAACTTTAACTTCATCAGTAGATAACTTAAGTAATGAGTCACTAATAGCTTCAAGTGAACCTTGAACATCCGACTTAATTACAACGTTTACTTCAGAAATTTCGCCTTCAGCCATACTTGCAAACATATTTTCAAGTTTAGCTTTTTGTTGACGAGCAAGTTTCACATCACGGAATTTACCTTGACGGAATAAAGCAACTTCACGTGCTTTCTTCTCATCTTTAACAACAGTCGCTTCATCACCAGATTGTGGAACACCACTTAAACCAATAATTTCAACTGGGATAGATGGACCTGCTGATTGAATATCTTTACCATTTTCATCGCGCATTGCACGAACACGGCCATATTCTAAACCACAAAGAACAATATCGCCTTGCTTTAAAGTACCTTCTTGAACCAGGATAGTTGCTACTGGGCCGCGGCCTTTATCTAATTTAGATTCAATAACTACACCACTTGCCATTTTATCGACAACAGCAGTTAGCTCTAAAACTTCAGACTGTAGCAATATTGAATCAAGTAAGTCATCAATACCTAAACCTGTTTTAGCTGAGACATGACAAAATTGAACTTCACCGCCCCACTCTTCAGATAAAACACCGTGTTGAGATAATTCACTCTTAACACGTTCGATATCAACACCTTCTTTATCCATCTTGTTTACAGCGATGATAATAGGTGCATCAGATGCTTTAGCATGTTGAATTGCTTCAACAGTCTGTGGCATAACACCATCATCTGCAGCAACAACAATGATAACGATATCGGTTGCTTTAGCACCACGAGAACGCATAGAAGTAAAGGCAGCATGACCTGGAGTATCTAAGAAAGTGATCATACCATGACCAGTTTCTACGTGATAAGCACCAATATGCTGAGTAATACCACCGGCTTCACCGTCTGCTACTTTCGCTTTACGAATGTAATCAAGTAATGATGTTTTACCGTGATCAACGTGACCCATAATAGTAACAACAGGTGCACGAGTAATCTCGATACCCGTATGATGACGGTCAGCAAGTACAGCTTCTTCCAAGGCATTTTCTTTAACAAGTACAACTTCAAAACCCATATCTTCAGCAACAAGTGCGGCTGTTTCTTGGTCAATAACTTGGTTAATGGTTGCCATTGCGCCTAGTTTGAACATAGCTTTAACAACTTCCGCGCCTTTCTTAGCCATTTTATTGGCAAGTTCAGCAACCGAAATAGTTTCGCCAATGCGAATATCTTGTACTTTTGTTTCTACTGGTTTAGTAAAACCATGTTTTAAGCTGTCAGGTGAAGATAAAGTTTTACCTTTACCGCGACCATTGTTGCGGCCACGAGCATTACGGTCTGCAGGTGCTTTTTTCTTCTTACGACGACGGCCACTTTCATCAGCAGAGTCACTTTTATCTTCAGCTTCTTGAGCATATTTAGAAGAAGTTAAATGAACAACCTCTTTCTCTTTAGCTTTACGCTCAGCTTCTTGTTCTTTCCAGCGCGCTTCATTTTCTTCTGCTAATTTTTTAGCGGCGGCTGTTGCTTCTTTAGCTTCTTCTTCAAGCTTAGCTTTTGTTTCAGCTTCTAGAGCAAGACGAACTTTTTTAGCTTCTTCAGTTTCTGCAATTTTTACTGGTACTTCTTCAGCATTTTTTGC
>NZ_JACGVN010000046.1:0-2092 GCF_014077245.1 Colwellia sp. BRX8-9 | reverse complement strand
CTAAGAAGGTATTAGGACATTCGGACGCGGGATGGAGCAGTCTGGTAGCTCGTCGGGCTCATAACCCGAAGGTCGTCAGTTCAAATCTGGCTCCCGCAACCAACTTTAACTCAAGTATAAAGAGTATTTTTACCGAAGGTCGTCAGTTCCCTCTCGAAAGATATGGGCTCTCACAACAAACTTTAACTCAAGTATAAAGAGTGTCTGTACTGAAAGTCGTCACTTCCTTATTTAAAAACATTCTCCGATACAAAATCCAAATTTCATTGTTAAATAATATTTAGTCGCTCTATAACTAAAATATTTTCTAATACATATTTATTTAGTACAAAAAAATCATCATATTAAATTTAACATTATTTGCTGTCTATCCTTTTAAAATTTAATGATATTCTTCATTATTCGCTTTAATTAGAGATAACCGCTAATAAGCTAACGCCAGGGATAAGTAACCAGCTAACCATACACTTGAAGTGTACTCATCTTATTAAACTTTCTTAGAAAATAAATTTTTACTGTTAACACAAACACCGTTTTCTTTAAGAGGCGACAAAGAAACTGATGGATCCCATATTCGCTGCCAAACACCTCCAAGCATACTAAAATCAGGCCTAGCACTTACCTTTTCAGTATGACTCTTAACAATTCCCATACTCGTTTGCTCGCCAACAATAAAATTAAACACATAACTACACTCCACTCCCATACGTAAATCGGATAAAACAATATACTGCTCTGCTTGTTTTACTGAATAAAAGCCTTTCGTGAACCATTGAAGACGTTGCACATCCCATTCATCTTTAATATTAGTAAGCAGAGAGTCTGACGATTGATATGCTTCTAGACTTACCTCAGATACTGAGTCAAACACAGAGACATAGCCCTCGTAATATTGACCATCAGACATAACCAATACCCGCCAAAGTAGCGTAGAAAAAGGCGCAGGTGTACTCAAATAATGATGTGTTTTTATCTGTCGATCGTTTAACGCTGTTGTGACTTTATCGTCTATGTAAAGCTTTGCCACCAAAGACCAACAGATATAAAGTGTGCTTATCGCCAATGCAAAATTATTGATTTTTAAAGCACTTGCCGGTTTAACTCTGGGCAGAAAAATAACAATAAACGCAAACAATAGCGGTAAGGTATACATGGGGTCAATGATAAACAAATTAGAGACCGCAAAGGGATATTCAGTAATAGGCCACAGCAATTGCGTACCGTAAACAGTGAAGCTGTCCAAAATCCCATGAGTAGATAAGCACAGAAATACCAACAAAAACCAGTGTTTCTTATAAATGGCTGTAGCTTGATGACATTTGGTTATTAACCAGGCAATTAAAGGGCTAATGAGCAAATGTACTAATAACGAGTGGCTAAATCCTCGATGGTAGGTAAAAGCTTCAACATCACCGCTATAGGGTAAGAATACATCTAAGTCCGGCAATGTTCCTAAAACGGCACCATAAATAGCTGCTTTAGGACCAACTTTATTACCTAATACCGCATAGCCGACAGCGCCGCCCAAGACAGCTTGTGTTAATGAATCCATAATGACCTTGCCGATTTAACAATTATTATTCTAATACGCCTTTATCTACAATTCTAGATCAATTGAGACAGCAAATTTTCTTTGGTTTTTCATACTGTTTAAATTGTTAATAAACTATATTCATTCAGTTTACTGACAATTTTAACAAGAAGCTTGTTGTTCATAGAGCGTGACATGACATAAACTTTTTATGGCATTTAACTCATATAATATACTCATGACATAGATAGAATAACTAAGGTAATGATTAACATCTTGTTCGACGATCAAAGTTTCATTATTCCAAGATAAAAAAACCGCAATTAAGCGGCTTATATTATGATGCTAGTAGACTTATTTTGCTCTCATATCTAATATTGGCATATTACTACTACCTAAAATTGTTGCTGGAAGCTTACCATCCCAGTTTTGAGCTTCTGTTAGCTTAACAATTAAAGGGTTGTTACCCAGTGCTTTAGCTTTAGCCGTAATCGCTTCAGCTTCAGCTAAGCCTTTAATTCGAATAGATTCAGCTTCTGCTATAGCAACGAGCTTAATACC
>NZ_JACGVN010000014.1:0-133649 GCF_014077245.1 Colwellia sp. BRX8-9 | reverse complement strand
ACAGCCAACAAAAGTTAAGCAGTGTTGCGAGAAGACTTAACGAAAGACCAAGAAAGACGTTAGAATATGAAACACCAGCAGAGAATTTTAATCTATGTGTTGCATCCATCATTTGAACTCAAGGCCAATAGCTGACATTAAGCTTTTGCACATTAAGGAGCATTTTTAGGCTAATATTAGCCTAGATTTACTATTAACTTGTGGGGCTGGTTGAACTCACAGCTCATTGCTGCCGTTGATATTTAGGCAGTGAACGTTAATAATTTACCGGAATAATAACTAGAACAACTCTTTGATCTATTACACTTTGTACCTTGATTTCACGCCATGGTCATTTAGATTGCATAAGAAGTTACTTATTAATGCCAATGTCAACATTTATTCTGAACGTTGGGTAATCTAGTCTGGACTGGACTAATACTTGTTAACAATAAAAGTGTGTTTTTTACAGCATGTTAACGAAGTTGGCTATCTTTACTTCCGCGTCGGTTATAAAGGTTATGACGGGTTTGGCTTTCTTCAAATATACTTTGGCACTTAATACATAAGTTTATACCAGCGATTGCACGACGTCGTGCTTCAGGGATTTTAACGTCACATTCTTCACAATATAATAAGCTGTCGCCCATGGGTAATTGATTACGAACCTGTGCTACCGCGTCTTCCACGCTAGAATCGATTTGTTCTTGAACTGCTCCATCCTTAGACCATCCGCCCGCCATAAATTTCTCCTTTATTAATAAAATGTGTTATATAAAAACTTTTGATAAATCCCCCTAAATATGGAGCCAAATCTATGATGATAAAAATAGGTTTATACTGCTTCTGAATGCAAAAAAACACCGACTAATCGGTGTTTTATATTTTGATTAAGAGGTCGCGTTAATTTACGCTTCTTTAAAGCAGTAGACGGCTAGCTTGTTGCCATCAGGGTCGCGAGTATACGCCGCGTATGCATTTGGTGCCCAATCTCGTGTACCAGGAGCGCCTTCATCAGGGCTACCAGCAGCTATTGCAGCGGCATGGAAAGCGTCAATCGCTGCGCGGTTCGGTGCTTCAAAGCTAACAGTAACGCCGTTACCAACACTAGCTGGTTGGCCATTTGCTGGTTTTAAAACAAAGAAAGATGGTGCGTCTACGCCCCAAATAGTGCCATTTTCATCTAAATCAGCGATGCGCTTAAGGCCAATTGTATTTAAAACGTTATCGTAGAAAGTGCGTGATTGAGTTAAGTCGTTAGTACCAATAGTTACATGAGTAAATATGCTCATTTATATCTCCATAGAGTAAAGTTAATTATTTGCTTATCGATGTGTAGCTAAATTGCTACGACTCGTTTCGATGGAGGTATAATATACCTTTCTAAATAAATGATAATACCTAGTTATGTAAATAACCTTTACCTGATGGTAACAATGACACTTGATTAGAAAACAAATAAAGAAGGGGGAGTTTGTATGCAGTGGCGGATATGCACTACATACATTGATGCGCTATATAAAATCTGGGTATACAGTTGAGAAAAGAATGAGATTAAAGTAACTGCTCAGCTAAATAGTCAACGAGTAATCTAATTTTAGGTGATAAATGGCGATTTTGAGGATAAACCGCCCATATACCTTCATCAGGCGCACGATAACTGTCTAACAAGGTAACCAGTTCGCCACGTTGAATATGATGTTGAACATAGTAATCAGGTAACTGCACTATCCCTAAACCTTTGAGTGCTGCATCGGTTAAGCTATAACCATTGTTGTATCGTAACCTCCCCGTTACTCGGATACTTTTTTCTCTGCCTGACTCTCTAAAATGCCAGTGATCATTTGTTCCCAATAAACAACTGTGCTTATTAAGCTCTGATATAGAGTGTGGTATCCCCTGTTTTTCTAGATAGCTTGGCGAGGCACAAACATAGTTTGTTCGCTTACCTAATTTTTTTGCCATCATTGTCGAATCACTTAATTTACCCAGACGAATAGCTAAGTCATACCCTTCATCAACGATGTCAATTTGACGATTGCTTAAATAAGCAGACACTTCTACATCGTTATATTGCTTCATGAAATTATTCACAAGGGGCAATACCTGTTTCTCACCATAGGTGACGGGAGCAGTTAGTTTAATTTTCCCTTGAGGTTTAGATTGCAAGTTTGTAATAGCACGTTCTGCTGCATCTAATCCATCGAGTACGCTACGACAGTGTTGATAAAAAACACGTCCCTCTTCGGTTAAGGATACTTTGCGTGTTGTGCGATAAAATAATTTGATATTAAGGCGCTTTTCTAGCGCACTTATCTGGCGACTCACTTGCGCTGTTGATATCGCCATTTTTTTTGAAGCGAGCGTAAAGCTCTCATTTTCCGCAACATAAACAAATTCGCTGATACCATCCCATTGCATGATTGTTACCCCTGTGTACAAGTGATTTACTAAAACAGCATATTATCATTTTTTATAAGATAGTTATAATAGCTTCCATCAACAAAGCGCAACCTATTAAAAAAATAAAGTTTTGAGCTAGGTTATGTCTATATTTATAAGGGTGAATACATGAGCTGGTTATTTCTTTTATTAGGCGTTATCGCTGAAACATTATCTCACGTTGCGTTAAAAGAAACAGAAGGATTTACCCGCCCGATACCAAGTGCTTTGGTGTTAATAGGGCACCTTGCGGCTTTTATGTTTTTGTCGCAAGCAATGAAAGGCATGCCGGTTGGTATTGTTCATGCTTTATGGGCTGGATTAGCGATTGTAAGTGTAACGTTATTATCAACTATCGTTTATCGCCAACACTTAGATTTAACGACCTGGGCAGGTATGGCACTTGTTGCCACAGGGGTTGTATTAATTAATTTATCTCAAGGGCATGCACACTAAGTGACATGCTAGAGTAAAAACATTCAATAATAGGCTTAATGCTAATTATTACAAAAACTGAAAGTGAGTAACTCAAAGGTTATTTACATGATTATTATTTAAACCAATATTTAAACAAAAGTGAGAATTCAAATGACTGACAAATTTATCAAATCAAAAGCAGCGATCGCTTGGGGCCCAAACCAACCGTTATCTATTGAAGAAGTTGATGTAATGCTACCGCGCAAAGGTGAAGTATTAGTTAAAGTTATTGCTTCTGGCGTATGTCACACCGATGCATTTACTTTATCTGGAGATGATCCTGAAGGTATTTTCCCAGTGATCTTAGGTCACGAAGGTGGTGGTATTGTTGAACAAATAGGTGAAGGCGTAACGAGTGTAAAAGTTGGCGACCATGTTATTCCTTTATACACACCAGAGTGTGGCGAATGTAAATTTTGTTTATCAGGTAAAACTAACCTTTGTCAGAAAATTCGTGAAACACAAGGTAAAGGTTTGATGCCTGATGGCACAACGCGTTTTTATAAAGATGGTCAGCCAATCTTTCATTACATGGGTTGTTCAACCTTCTCTGAATACACAGTGTTACCAGAAATTTCGTTAGCGAAAGTTAATAAAGCTGCGCCATTAGAAGAAGTATGTTTACTAGGTTGTGGTGTTACAACCGGTATGGGCGCGGTAATGAATACAGCCAAAGTTGAAGAAGGTGCTACGGTAGCTGTCTTTGGTCTTGGCGGTATTGGTTTATCGGCTGTTATTGGCGCTACTATGGCGAAAGCGAGCCGTATTATTGCTATCGATATCAACGAAAGTAAGTTTGAGTTAGCGAAAAAATTAGGCGCTACCGATTTCATTAATCCAAAAGATTACGACAAACCTATTCAAGACGTGATTGTTGAACTAACCGATGGCGGCGTTGACTACTCGTTTGAGTGTATTGGTAACGTAGACTTAATGCGTTCAGCGTTAGAATGTTGTCATAAAGGTTGGGGCGAATCAGTGGTTATTGGTGTTGCCGGTGCAGGTAAAGAAATCTCTACCCGTCCGTTCCAACTAGTGACTGGTCGTGTATGGAGAGGCTCTGCGTTTGGTGGTGTTAAAGGCCGTACTGAGTTACCTGATTACGTTGAACGTTATTTAGCCGGTGAATTCAAATTAAGCGACTTTATTACCCATACCATGGGTCTTGAAGATATTAATGAAGCGTTTGAGCTAATGCATAAAGGCGAAAGTATCCGTACTGTAATTCATTTTGATAAGTAATAGTTAGTTTTGCTGCCCCACCACTTTGTAACGGGGCAGCATTTTGAGGTTCAAACATGACAATTGAAAATTTAAGTGCAAGCAAAAATTTTGGTGGCTGGCACAAGCAATATAGCCACCAATCTAAAACGTTAAATTGCCCAATGCGATTTGCTATTTACTTGCCGCCACAAGTCTCCAATGGAGAAAAAGTGCCAGTGCTATATTGGCTTTCGGGTCTTACTTGCACCGATGAAAACTTTATGCAAAAGGCAGGAGCACTGCGCATGGCTGCCGAATTAGGTATTGCCATTGTTGCGCCTGATACTAGTCCGCGTGGTGAATACGTAGCTAATGATGATGGTTATGATTTAGGTCAAGGCGCTGGCTTTTATGTAAACGCAACCCAAGCTCCTTGGAATCGCCATTACCACATGTACGATTACGTGGTGAATGAGTTACCTCAGATAATTGAAGCGACGTTTCCTGTATCTGATAAACGCGCCATTAGCGGTCATTCAATGGGCGGACATGGCGCATTGACTATTGCGATGCTAAACCCGGAACGTTATCGATCAATGTCAGCCTTTAGCCCCATTTGCAATCCAGTGAATGCCCCTTGGGGGAAAAAGGCTTTTACCGCTTACCTGGGTAAAGACAAAGCAACTTGGCACAATCATGATGCCAGTAACTTAATGCGTCGAGCGACCACGCTTATCCCGGCCAAAGTTGATCAAGGTGGAGCTGATGACTTTCTGAAAGAGCAGTTAAAGCCTGAAACACTAGAAGCGGCAGCAAACGTCAATAATTATCCATTAGAGCTGTCAATTCATGAAGGTTATGATCACAGCTACTATTTTATTTCGAGCTTCATTGAAGAACACTTGCGCTTCCATGCAAAGCACTTAAATAAGTAGTTATCAGACTGTCTTAGATAAAACTGCCGTGTCATGGATGACATCGCAGGAGTTTTTATCCGTTATATTTTTCATCAGTCATATTGAGCTACATCAATCCTCCCTATTTTAAGGAAAACTGTCTTGTCCGATTTATACCAGACTCGTCTTCAACGACTATCAGCCTCAGAAAACTTACCCCTGTTAATTCGTATCCAGCGTGGTATTGAAAAGGAAGGTTTAAGGGTTACGTCGCAGGCAACAGTGGCTCAAACCGGACACCCACAGGCACTCGGCTCACCGTTGACTCATGGCAGCATCACCACAGATTATTCTGAAGCCTTGCTGGAATTCATTACGCCAGTGTCTCAACAAGTTAATGACAGCATCGATTACCTGACTGATTTGCATAAATTTACCTTGAGCCAGCTTGAGGGGGAATACATTTGGCCTGCGAGTATGCCATGCCAACTGGCAGGGGATGAAAGCATTCCTATTGCTGAGTATGGCAGCTCTAATATTGCTCAGATGAAAAATGTATATCGGCAGGGCTTGGGGCATCGTTATGGGCGCACCATGCAATCTATTGCTGGTATACACTATAATTTTTCTATGCCGGATGACTTTTGGCCTTACTATCAGCATCTTTGGGGCGATAAAGGTGATATTCAGACATTTAAATCACAACGTTATTTTGGTCTTATCCGTAACTTTCGCCGCCACTCTTGGTTATTAATTTATTTATTTGGCGCTTCTCCAGCACTAGACAGTAGCTTTATCGGCGATAATAAATCCGACAAATTAAGCAAGCTAGGTAAACATACCCTAGGATTACCTTTTGCCACCTCCTTGAGAATGAGTGACCTTGGATATCAAAGTAAGGCGCAGAGCGAACTAAATATCAGCTATAGCAATCTAGAAAGTTATATTGAAGGTATGGAACAGGCAATGAACCGCCATTATCCAGAATATGAAAATATAGGTGTTAAAGTTGACGACGCGTATCGCCAACTCAATGCAAACATTCTGCAAATCGAAAATGAATATTACAGTGAAGTACGCCCCAAACGTATAACTCTGCCGGGAGAAAAACCCGTGGCAGCACTGAGCAAAAGAGGCGTTGAATATATTGAAGTTCGTATTCTTGATACCAACCCCTTGTTACCTGTTGGTATTGATGAACAGCAGATCCGTTTTCTTGATACTTTTTTACTGTATTGCCTGTTATCAGATAGCCCTGAATTATCTACAGTGGAGCAGGAAGACATTAAATTTAATCAACAACAAGTTATTCTACAAGGGCGTAAACCATCATTGTCGTTGAAGAAAAACGGCGAGCTTACTGGTTTTGATATCAGCGCTAATAGGCTATTGGTTGAGATGACAGCTATTGCAAAATTACTCGATAATGCACATGGGAATGAGTCATACAGTAAAGCGCTCACTGTCCAAGTTAATAAGGTGGAAAATAGCGAATTAACACCGTCAGCTATCCTCATGCAAGCTATCGAAAAAGGTAATGAGTTTACTGATTCAATGTTATCTCAAGCTAAAGAACATCATGCTCACTTCACCAATAGTGGCTTATCGGCTAAAAAGGTTGCTCATTTACAACTTGCCGCGAAAAAATCATTAAGGCTGCAAAAGCAGCTGGAAGCGAGTGATGAAAGTTCATTTGATGTCTTTCTACAGAGTCACAATGCGTCATAAAATTATTTATAGAGGGCTGACTTGTATCGGCAAACTATACTCAACCTAACTAATTCGGAAACATCGACTTCGAGGCAATAATGATTGTTAGAAATAAACCCAATGCATTCCAGCTGTTTTTTATTATACGCGGCTCTGTTGTACCACTTATTTTTCCACAAATAGCTTTTATGACTATTCTAGGAGCAATGGTAGCGGCGACTCAATATTATTATCCAGCAGTATTTCCAAATTTTACCTTGGCTCCGTTAGCGCTCTTGGGCATAGCATTGTCATTGTTCCTTGGTTTTAGAAACAATGCCTGTTATGACCGTTGGTGGGAAGCACGCAAGCAATGGGGACAACTCATTGTTGATTCTCGTAGCTTATCCCGTCAGGTGACTTCATATATCGATGGGGAAGCTAAAGGCGGAGTAGAAGTACAAAAACGCATGATACATTTAACTATCGCTTTTAATCATGCCTTACGACATCAACTTCGACAATCAGATCCTTGGCATGATATAGAAAAATATCTTGAACCAGAGGATATTGAACCGCTACGTCAGTCGAAAAATTTACCTGATGCTTTGCTACGTTTGATGGGGAAAAAACTAGGAACCTGCGGCCATAAAAAATTACTCTCAGACTTTTTAATGCAAAGTCTCGATGATCATATTACCTCAATGGCCTCAGTTCAGGCAGCATGTGAGCGTATTCAGAACACACCACTGCCGTTTGCTTATATGCTGCTAGTTCAGCGTACCGCTTATCTTTATTGTTTAATATTACCTTTTGGTATTGTTGCTTCACAGGGGTTAGTTACGCCGTTATTTTGCGCAATAGTGGCTTATACGTTTTTTGGTTTAGATGCCTTAAGTGAAGAGTTAGAAGATCCATTTGGCCTTTCTGCTAACGATTTAGCGTTAAGCGCAATGTCTCGTACTATTGAAATTAACCTATTAGAAACTTTGGGTGAAACCGATTTACCCACTCCTATTCAACCCGTAAAACACCGACTTGAATGATCTATATGAAAAAGCTATTGAAGGATTTAAAAAATGAAAGAAACATTTAATGTATTTAGATTTATTAGTTGGATAGCGATTATCTGTTCGCTATTGGGATCTGTTTTATTGTTTATCGTTGGGGCAATGAAGACTTATTCGGCCTATACGACGGTGTTGTTTGGGCAAGTGGCCAATGAAAGCTTGACCCACCTTGATACATCGGAAGTAGCAACGACTTATTTAATTAAATCGTTAGACACATTCCTCATTGCGCTTGTCTTGTTTATCTTCGCTCATGGTGTATTTACCTTATTTATTTGTGATAAGAAAGTTACAAATAAAACCTCTGTTCTCAGGTGGATAAGCACACCAAATATTGGTCGTTTAAAGAACATTCTGGGTGAGGTTATTGTTATCATCTTGTTTGTTAAGTTTCTTGAAATCATTTTGATTAACTTAAATAGCCTCACATGGGAGATATTAATACTCCCTGTTTCTATTCTCTTACTTGCTTTGAGTTTAAAGTTTTTAGGATTAGGTCGTGAAGAGAGAAAAATTGAAAATAACAGTGATTAAGTAATACTCAGTGAATCTTATCGATAAAATAGTACCCTATGAGAATGTATAAGGTGACTTGTACGTTCTCATAGCAGTTTGTTAATTGTGATCTTGTGATAGTTATACCTCTTTGAAATATAAATTCACCATCGGATCTATAATCCCCTCATCCCCCCCAGCAAATTAAATTTTCCATTTCATTTAAATATAACTTTGTCCTTATTTTTTTAACCTGCACTAAAACTCAATTACCCATGCGCTTGGTTGTTACAGTTTAGTAATTATGTTTTGCAAATAATGCTATTTATCCCCTTTGGGTAATTGTGTATTATGCTACCAACAAATAAACTTCTGAGTAAAAACAACATATATATGCTAGTGACTACCCAGCAGTATCACCTTTTATGGTAATCGACATTAAAAATATTGAGGTATAAAACATGATGGAAGCTACTTTACTTAGCATGGGAGTAATAGGAAAAGATGATCTTATGACAATAGAGACAACACAGAAACTCCTCAAAAGAATGTTAGTTTGGTCAGCTTCACTTATGAATAAGAAATGCAGAACAAGTAGCAGTCAATTTGATTAAAAATGAAGGAACAAGAAAGGCCGTTGTCTCAGTTATTGTAATAGCTAATAGTTTGGCCACTCTTTTGTGTTTTTCTACGACGGAATAGAGGTAAAACGTCATAGAATCAATATTATATTTCATCTGAATCTTCAAAATATCAGTGACCCCTAAGGTTGCTTAGTTATCTGTCAAGATAAGATAGTTCTACGCTTTTAACACTACAAATAGCTCAAAAATCTATCGATGCTAATGTCAGCTCTACGCCCTGAGACCTTTAACAAGCTTTTTCTTTAAAAAGTAATGGCGAATTTCTGTCGCTCAACGCTTTTAAATACTTGGCTTCATTGTATGGCTCTTTAGTTTTCCAGCATCGAAATACGATCCGTATCCACTTAAATGCTAATGAACGCACAGCTGCCTGGTGGGTATTACCTTTTTCCCTTTGTTGCTGATAATAAATTTTCGCCCAATAAGATTGCCTTATGCTTTTAGTAGCCCATTCTATAAATGATTGGCGAGTAAATTTAGAACACTGATATCGCCAATGAATCCAGCTCTTTTGACCACTACGCACTGTTACGGGTGCTATCCCTGCATACATTTGAATTTCCGATGCGCTATTGAATCGACTACGGTTTTCCCCAATAGCCACTAGTAACCTAGGAGCTAAACACGGGCCAGTACCCGGTAATGAGTTGTAAAGCTCTGCATCGGGCAAGGCATTAAACAACTCACTAATTTCTCTATCAAAGACCTTAATAACCTTCACAGCAACAAGCAGTTGGTGTGACTCGATAACTGCGTTATCGAGAGTGAGCGGCTCTGCTTCACTAATAGATTGAATTCGCTTAACGCTATATGCCGCAGTACGTCCAGGGTATGAGCAAAAAAACTTTTTCAACGTATCCGGTCTGGCTCTTTTAAGTTTTTGTAGGTTGGGCCAACGTGTAATGAAATCACAAAATATCCCCGATCCTCGGTGTGAAAACCAATCGAGTAAGTGAGGGTAATATTCTTTAAGAGTAATGATTAGTCGGTTGCTAAACCGCCTTTTATCATCGACTAACTTACGACGCTTTTCGACTAGATACGTCAATTTCCTAACCGATTCACTTTCCATTTTTAATGCTTTAATTTTATTCGGATATCTCAGCATTAAATCTAAAGCAAGCTCTGCGTCCGTTGGGTCGTCTTTTGCACCGCTGGGTGAAAAAGCTTTACGGTATTGAGCTAACATTGAAGTGTTAACTGGGTGAATAGTGACAAAATCAAACTTTTGAAGTGCGTAAACTATAGGCCCTTTGGATAGTTCAATAGCAACAGCTATTTGTCCTTTGTATTGCTTATGAAGACTGCTTATCCATTCGTTGATCGACTTAGGTGAGTGCTTAATTACTTCAAACTTTCGTGTACTTGAATTAGCCACTTGAACGCAGACATCGTGTTTATCATTTGCCCAATCAATACCAATATAAACTGAAAACTTAGTCATAATTACCTCCAATTGTCATTGTCAGCATGTATGCCAAAGCTTTTCGAAAGCGATATAGATAGCGTTTATGCGCAAGCCCTGAGATGCCGTATTGAAAGTCAAATGTTTTCCACAATATAATTCACTGGTAATTAAAGCAGAAAGACACAGTTTATCCTTCCCTTATTAGGGCAACAGTCTGCACACAACCCCCGAAAGTTATATGGACAAGGCAACTATGCTGTCCCGGTGGCAAAGGTTGAAAAGCTATTTAAGGAGCATATGATCGCCAAGATAAATTGGCGATCACTGAAACCCTATATTTATTACGTACTCTGCAATTGTACTTGGTAAGGCTGTTGGTGTTTCAGTACGCCAAAGCAAATATGAATAAGCTTTCTCATCGCCGCACCTAAGGCACACATTTTAGTTTTACCTGCAGCAAGGAGGCGGTCATAAAGTGCCTGTACATCAGGGTTTCTTCTGACGGCAACCATTGCTGGAAAGTAAAGCGCTTTTCGCCAACCGCTATTTCCTGCTTTAGACAATCTTGGCTTTCTATATTCTGATTTTCCTGACCTCTTCTCGATAGGATTTAAACCGACGTAAGAAGCGACTTCTGAAGCCGATTGGAAGTTTCTAGATCTGAGGATAAGCAATACAATCCAGGCTGTCTTCTCACCAACGCCTGGAATAGAAACCATTAGATCGAAGTCTTTCTTGATTGATTCAGTTTCATTGACGTGATTACGAATGTGTATCTGAAATGACTTTATTTCTTTTTCTAAACGTCTGATAGATTTGATAATTGATCGTTTCTCTATAGGGTGAGCATCATGACATTCATTCATTTTCTCTTGTCGATTTTTCTCCCGCTGCAATTCCTTTTCCAGTGTGCTAAGACGATTAATAAGACTTTGGAGCTCTGCTATTTCTTTTGGTACAGGCTTCCAAGCGATTAATTTCGTGGCCATAAGACCATATCTCGCAAGTACATTCGCATCAATGATATCGTTCTTACTCAAGACGCCGATACCTTCAGCAAACTTTCTTACTCTGCCAGTATTAGCCATGAAAACTGTAGCATCTAAAGCGTAAAGGTAAGCAACCAAGCTTTCGTGATAAATACTGGTTGGCTCTATGAGAAAAGACAGCTCTTTTATTGACAAGCTGGTTGTATTTTCAGACCACTCTACGAGCAATTTAAAACCTAGAGCATTGTTAGAACACTCCATTATTCTAGCTTTTTTTTGCTCTTTGTTACGTAAACATGCACAGTCTAGTTTTTCTTTACTTACATCAATTCCAATAAAATAGGACATGTCATTAATCTCCTCGTTAGACTCATGATATCCTCCCAAGACTTCCCTTGTGAATGCAGACTCACTGTTGATGCAGGGTCTAAGATGCCGTTCAGCCTTAAAAGGGGGGACCCATGACCTAAGGGCCTTATCTCAGGGACTAGCTCTTGCTTTGTATTCGTTCGGGCTCACTTCGGTCATGGATAAATTTACTACACTTTTCCTATTATTCACGGATAAATGCAGTAAAAGATAAAATACAAGTATTCGTTTTTAAGCTAAGGCGTACCTATGACATCGAAAGTAAAGCGGTAACCATCGAAATGATATCGTATCAATATTCGTATGAAATAGGCACATGGTCTGAACACCCTAATTATAGGTTTATTCAGACTGAAAGGACTATATCGTATCTAAGAAGACCTTAAGTTTTTCAACTCGTTATGTAAAGCGCACAAAGTGATCCTAAATATTCCGGTTGAATCTCAAGTATTATGACTGAAAAGTCGTTTTTTCAAAAAAGCCACCTTAACTGCATCCCTTTAAAAAACCACCAACCGTAAATGAGACTAATATCAATCGTTATGCGCAGTCATACTTGATAATAAACTTACCATTAACCTACAATGCGCTTTATCTGTGCCTGAAGATAAAGCATAAACTAAAATCTACAGCATGGTTTGATTCGCTTCTTTGAAGTTTAGCTTGGCATAAGTCAATAACAAAATACCACCCGCAACGATAATAGCCGTTAAATATAAGGCATAGTTATAAGTGGTAAATTGTTCAATAAGTGCCACACAATACAAGGGGGCAATAATTTGGCCAAGGCCGTAAGCTGATGTGATTGCGCCCATGATAAAGACCGGGTTTTTATTGGACAGCTGGCCAGCAAAATTCATAAACAAAGCAACTAAACCTATAAATGTTGCACCAAAAAACAAACCACTAATAAGGTTCATAATAATATTATTCGAAAAAGTAGGAATTAAAATACCAACAATCTGCAACAACATAGCGGCCATCATGATATTAATACTGCCAAAGCGATGTGCTAAACGCATCCATATAATACAAGAAGGGATGCCAGCAACACCAACGGCTAACCATACATAGCCGCCATATCCTGCTAATCCGTCTAATGAATTGACGATATCAGGCAGAAATGTTGCTTGTACCACCATACCGATACCTTCGGTAAAGTAAGCCAAAATTAAGACAATAACCATAGGTGAAAAAAGCGTTTTATCAAATTTGTGTTTCACTACTTCACTGTTTGGTTGTCTATCAAACCTTAAGATATAAGCCGAATAACAAGATAAAAAAGCGCCAAGGATAGCGAGTACTAGCCATGCATCTTTCCAATCGCCGCCAAAATAAAATACCGCTCTCATAACTAAATCAGTAATGACAATTGAAAAACCTAAACCGCTAAAGTGGATACCCATCGCCTTAGTCTTATTGGTGGCTTTTAGCTTTAACATAACAACAGCAGAGCCAACAACGAGCGCCATTGCCGCACCAAATCCCGCCAATAATCGCGCAATAATCCATAGAGTATTATTTTCGGTAATGCCTAAAACAAAAGAAGAAAGCACACAAAGGCACAAACCAAATCTAAAATACCTAACCTTGGCATGTATATCTTTAATAAAAATAGAAAAAACAGAGCCCATCAAATAGCCAAGATAATTGATTGAGGCAAGCACACCAGCGAAGGCGATGCTGATTGACTCCTCTAGCATAGTCGGTAACAGCGACGTAAAAACAAAACGAGCGACACCTACCCCAACCACAAGGGCTAAGATACCTGCTAATAAAATTGAGTGGTTACTGTCTCGGTGAAATTGTGGCATATTTGTCCAAAAAACATTTCTTCGCTATATCTTACACTGTATAACTAAAGGGGTAGATAGGTAAATCACCAATAATGATAAATGCTATACAAGATAATCATATAAATAATAATGACCAGAGACTTTATCTTTATAGATTATTTGGCACAAAAAAAATGAGTGCCAAGGCAATGATAATATTTAGTGCAATGAACAATTTTTCACGTAGGTAAATATTATCTCAATGTGCAACGTAATAGCCCCTTTCTATATAGCTTTACAGCGCTCCCCCCCTTTATAACCCCCTTTAACTTTTAGATTATCAGTAAACTATATGTTGCTATTGGACTCAATTTAAATATGTTATCGTCTAGCTAATTTAATCGCTCAGGTTTATTATTTTTAATGTCATTTGAATTGATTTTTCTGTTCTTTGCCGGTTTTTTTGGTGGTGTGCTTAACTCAGTTGCTGGTGGCGGGAGCTTTATTACCTTCCCCGCACTTATTTTTGTTGGCCTTCCTCCCATTATCGCAAATGCGACCAACACTTTTGCCTCATGTGCCGGCTATATGAGCGGTACTTATGCTTTTCGAAAAGAGATTGCTGCTAATAAAGCTCAACTGCCATTCATTATAACAATCAGCGTGATCGGCGGTATTATCGGTGCATGGTTATTACTAAAAACACCTGAAGTGTTGTTTCGTGAGGCTATCCCTTGGTTACTGTTATTTGCGAGTGTATTGTTTGTTTTTGGCGGCAAGATTAATGCTGGACTTAAAGAATTGGCAGTCAATCACCAACATGCCTCATCAATAGGTAGTTTATTACTGATCATTGTTCTGTTAGGTATCGCTATTTATGGTGGTTTTTTTAATGCCGGTTTAGGCATAATTACCCTTAGCTATCTGGCATTAGCTGGTCACACTAATATCAATACAATGAATGGCTTAAAGCTATTGATATCCTCAGCAGTATCAATAATTGCTATCACAGTGTTTATTTACAATGATGTGATTGCCTGGTATCAAGGAACTATTGTGCTATGTGGCACATTAGCTGGAGGTTATATTGCTGCTAATGTTTCACGCAAATTGCCACAAGCTAAGGTCAGGTATTTTGTTATTTTCGCGAGTATTATAACCACTCTGTATTTCTTTTATGATAGTTATGCGAGCTAACGTTTAGATAAGCTTTCGCCCCGCAACATCCGGTGATATTAATGAGATGGTAAGTTAAGTGGCAGCGTTTATTGGTTAAAAATGTAACCAAAGCGCATTCGAATAAGAACCTTGTAAAACTAATAGCAGTTTATGTAAGGCCGATTAAATCCACTTAAATACCATTTGAACGTTTATTTATAAAGGGTTGTTAGGCCGTTTCTTAACTTTCTTTAGCTATTTCACGTAATGCTTGTTCAAAAACATCCGCTGGCTGACCACCACTGATCAAATGCTTATCATTGACTATCACGGCAGGCACTGAGCTTATGCCCATTGATTGATAATGGCGTTGCAAAGTACGCACCTCTTCTTCGTATTCATCAGACGCTAATATTTGTTGAGCCTTTTCTTTATCTAAACCAACACTTTGCGCTACATCGAGTAGCTTTTGATGATCACTGGGATCGCCACTCTCTTTAAAATATAGATCAAACAAGGCGAGTTTAAGTTCAGTCTGCTTATTATATTCTTTTGCCCAATGAAGCAGCCGATGTGCATCAAATGTATTATATATTCGACCACCACCACGGTTACCAAATTCATAACCAAGCGCTAAACCTCGTTGCTTGATCATCAGTCTATTTTGCTCACTTTGTTCAACACTAATGCCGTATTTTTCGGTAATGTGTTCGGTAATATCCTGACCTTCTTTTGGCATATCAGGATTGAGCTCAAACGGTTGCCAGGTGATATCAACTGAAATATCATCCGCAAGTTTGGTTAATGCTTGATTTAAAGACTGGTAACCAATAATACACCAAGGGCAGGAAACGTCGGAGA
Organism: Colwellia sp. BRX8-9; assembly: GCF_014077245.1. Taxonomy (NCBI): domain Bacteria; kingdom Pseudomonadati; phylum Pseudomonadota; class Gammaproteobacteria; order Alteromonadales; family Colwelliaceae; genus Colwellia; species Colwellia sp. BRX8-9. The sequence goes on along the minus strand of NZ_JACGVN010000014.1, from coordinate 118,194 downwards.
CAATGTCTAATTTAAGGTGTTTACTCATATTTTTTCACTTGAAATTTGTTGGTAAAATAACTTAAATTATTTGCAGCGTTTAAGCCGAGTAAAAAATAAGCTAAGTAAAGAAAACTAACCATGACAATAAATGGTTAGCGATAGATTAACATAAAGTAGTTTTATACATTGCAATAACAACCTTTCGCTTCTTTAACAACAAGATTAGCGGCATAACCTTTTAAGTAGTTATTTAACATAGTCTGGGCATAGCCTGACGTTTGCGAGCAAGCTAAACCTTGCCCATAAGGACCAAAATAGACAACCTCTCCTGATTCATCTATTAGTGCTACAGAGGGCGTGGAGGGAATAACATTGTGCTCATTAATGACAACATTCTTTATTAAAAAATCATTAGCACCCGCCAGTTTATTGAGATCTTTAATATGTTTTTCACTGTACTGTTGGCATTTACAACTCGGTGTAGAGAAATGGAGTAGTGTTTTTTGACCCGTCATATTGGCCGGCTTGGCATAAGGTAACAAATAACCAGATAGCTCCTGATTTCCTACACCCGCTAACTTATTACTCTCATCAAACTCGACAAGCCTATCTTTTATCAGGTAACCAAATGCAGATAGCGTAAAAGCTATCCACACGGTAAGTACTCCCCACTGAAGTTTCGACATTAGTTTATTTAAAACGAGAAATATTAAGTGCCATTGCATTCGAGGTAACACTAACACTATCGGCCTCTGAAGCTAATGCTTGGACTCTTTCTCTGTCGACTAAAGCTGTATCTCTTAACGTTTCGGCACTTTTTGCTATATCTGCAGTGGTTACTGATTGTTGCTCAACCGCTGCGGCGACATTAATCGATATAGCACTGGCATGCTCCACGAGTGCTGACGCTTGAGCTATTTGTTTTTGAGCTTTATCAGCACTTTCAATGACCGATTGAACAATCCCAATACTATGGGTCATTGAATCTGTTGTTAACTTAGAGTAACTTTTTAACAAGGAAAGCGTTTGACCTATTTTGTCAGTACTTTCTTTAGTGCGAGTTGCTAACGCACGGACTTCATCGGCAACAACAGCAAACCCTCGACCTTGCTCTCCTGCTCTTGCTGCTTCTATTGCCGCGTTTAACGCTAATAAATTTGTTTGCTCAGCAATACCACTTATTTCAGATAATACCTTCGAAATAGCTTCTGTAGAGTTAGCGAGATCGTTCACTTGTTCGCTGGTCTTTTCAAGTGCAGATGTTAAGTTTTTGTTTTGATTATTAATGCTAATAATTTCTTCATTGGATGCCTTCGTAAAGTCAGTAGCTTCTTTCATCTGATCACTTAACTGAGTCGTTTCTTGCGCGATAGATGCTACTGTTACTGCCATTTCTTCTGCCGATGTCGCAATCACTTCAGTTTCTTGTTGACGCTGTGCTGTCGAGCTTTCAAGTTCTTCTTTGGTTCTATTTAAATTTTGTGAGTTAGCATTTAATTCGACAACTTGCTCTTTTACCCCTTGAATAACCTTTGATAATAAGTCTAATAATTCATTAAAAGACAATAAGGTTGTATTATTATTTGCTCTTGCCTTGATGCTCAAGTCAATCGCATTGACATCAACCGTTAATGAAGTCGCCACTAACGATAATTCTTTACCTGCTTCACTTTCTACTTTCATGGAATGTGCTATGTAGCCAGCAATAATAGACTCAGTAATAGCATAAACAGCATGTATTATAACGGTTGAGAAGAGCAATCTATCTTCGTCAAAGATATAAACACCCGTATCATTTACCTGCAAGTAGTAAAAAGAAAAATGGTGTACGGCAACAACAAGAATAGCGGTGATGAATACCCGCCAATCTTGAAAAATAATTAAAAACGCTAAAAGGATAAAAATTTCGAAATGAACTTCAATTAAGCCCTGTGCTTGATGAATATGCAAGGCTGCAAATATCATGACTGCGAGCGCTGAAACATGACCTGAAATAGCACCATCTCCGGCTGTTTTGTAGAAGTATATCGGCACAAGTAATGCAGGTAGGCCAATAATAAGTGCTGATAGGTATGAATCATAGATGAAAGCCAAGAGCAAACTTTCAGCAAATAAAATACATAAAAGGTATGTAAATAGTGTGTTATTTTTATTCATTTTTATCCCGTTATACAGACATAATTAACATCAATTTCACTATGGTTAAAGTTCGACATATTAGGGTTCAATTGCTACCATCGCAAATAAAACCTAGCCCTGTAAATCTCTGAAATCCCTGTAAATCGCGCTTTAAATCAAGATACCATAACTTTAGTTCAATAAAATTGACAAATCAATATCATAAGTATTTAAGTCAGTTAATTTAATAGCTATTGGCTTAGTTAGATAATACCTAAGCGGTTAAATATTTATAAAAATATGTTTTATTTAGCTTGGCTATACAGGCGATATAAAAAATAACCCAGGTTCAAGATAAAAAACTCAATCATAATGGTGTATCATCTGCCTACTTCTGCTTATAACATTAAACCAATACTAGTGAATTCATGAATTATATTCCTTTAGATGACCTTAAAAATGCTTGGATTTTTAGACATAAAAGCCTGCCGATCAATGATAAAGATAAAACAAAAATAAAACCTATGGTTCAAGCACGAGCACAAGTTGTTTGGGATACCTTTATTAGTCGACAAGTCGACCATCCTGATTTTTTCAAAAAGGGTGATTGGCCATTTGAAGAAACAACTTGGCAGAAAACATTGGCATGGGAAAGTATTTGGGATAGTGAACAAGCAGAATTGCCTGCAGAAGTTGTTGCTCATTTAGCGTGGGACAATAATACCGTGGTTTATTTTTGTAGTGCAAAAAACAATGTTATTGAAACAACTTGGGCTGTTTTCCAGCGTTGTTGGAAGAACTTTCTTTTTATGGATGATGGACCACTTCTTATCGGCAAAAAGCGTAAAGAAGCGGTGCAATTTTTATCTAATGGTCAATGTAAGCTTGGTTTAAAAAAGTAAAGACAGATACAGCCAATTAAATTTAGGCTTAGCGCTTAACATGTTCAAGTTCGTTAATATCGTCTTCACCTGACAATAGCACAGCAAACCAACGACCTTCTTCTGCGTTCTCTAAGCCTATTTTAATGATCATGGTTAATGGCACCGAAAGTAACATCCCTACTGAGCCGAGTAACCATCCCCAAAAGATTAATGACAGAAAAATCACTAAGGTTGACAACCCTAAGCCTTTTCCTAAATAACGAGGTTCAACAATATTTCCCATCACCATATTAATAGTGATATAGCCTAAACCGATAAGACCGGCCTCAGGCAAACTCAATTGTAATACGGCCAGTGACATCGCCGGAACCGCTGCGATAATAGAGCCAATATTAGGAATATAATTAAGCAGAAAAGCAAGCACACCCCAAAGCAAGTAAAAGTCTAAACCAAACGCCCAGAGCATTATTGACACTATAATACCGGTAGCAATACTCACTAAGGTTTTAATCGCTAAATAGTTATTTACCGAGGTAAGAAAACGGTCTATTTGCTTTAAGCGCATTTCGGGATCCGCTAAAGCAAAATGTAACTTTTTAGGTAAAGACGAGGCTTCAAAAAGCATAAATATAACCGTGATGATAATAAGAAATAAATTGGCCATCACACTGCCTAATCCGCTAAGCATATCGGCTGCTAAGCCCATGGCTGCAGCGGGGTCAAAATATTCCATTAATAACGCTGACGATATAATAATATTTTTATCGGCTAACTGCTCAGTTATCCAAATAAACTGTACTCTTAATTGCTCGCGATATTCAGGTAATTTAAGGGATAGTTCGGTGAGTGATTTTCCAACTAACCCCGCAAGAGATAAAGCAACAATAACGAACAAGGCTATGACTAAAAGTACCGCTATTACTTTTGGTATTTTATAACGGCTAGCGCGGGCAATAAGCGGGTTACAAATAATAGCGATGAAAACAGAAAGTAAAAAAGGTACTAAAATATTAGCAGCCGTTTTTATCCCTGCAAAAACAATAAACAGTGCTGCGGTTACTACTAGCATTTTTACTGCACCGCCTGATTTTTCCATTAATCCCATAGTGTTAACTTTATCATTTAAAAAACCTTACTATACCCGAAACTTAAATCTAGTGTTAATAAACTTAAATTTCGATTGTTAACAAGCAAGCGCGGTTTACATTGTTCGACGGATCAAGGTCAAACTTGACATATTCAATAATCGCCAACAACTTAGCATGCCCATGATACCAACAAATCCAGCGCCAGCAGCGATACCCACTAACCAGTAATTGAAATGAAAGCTCGCCGACATTTCAAAGACTTGCGTTTGCAAGAAAAACACCGCTATTTCCATCGCAATACTCGCCATTAACCCCGCAACAGCGCCAAGTGCAACAAACTCAAACAATACGCTATTTCGCAGTAGTGAACCTTTCGCGCCTAAGGTACGCAATATCGCTAACTCTCGCTCACGCTCTTCCATACTTGCTTGCACTTGTGCAACCAACACTAAACTACCCGCTAAAATAACTAACACTAAAATAAGTTCAATCGCGATTGAAACTTGCTCTATCATGCTGGTCAGTTGTTTCATAATTGCACCAAAATCCATAATTGAGATGGTAGGATATTGGCTTAAAAAGCGATAAACTTCATTTTTTTGTTGATCTGATATCATCCACGCCGAAATAGAAGTGGACTCTATATCGATAACGGCAGCTTCATTGAAAATCATAATAAAATTTAACTGTCGACTCTTCCAGTTAACGTCGCGAATACTAGTAACCGGCACAGTGAATTCGTCAGTACCAATAGTAAAAGTGAGCTCATCGCCAAGTTTAACATCTAAACGTTCAGCCATACCTTTTTCCATAGAGACTTGTGGTAAAGTATCCTCTATTTGCCACCATTGCCCTTCGATAACTTCATTGGTCAAAGGTAATTGCTCTTGCCATGTTAAGCTTAATTCACGGCCAGCACCTTTTCGCTCTTTTGGCTTTTCTTTATCCTCTACCTTGGGTTTGTCTGTGTCGGTCGTTGCTGAATCTTTATTCTCATCCTCGTCAATTTTGACTGTTTTTTCACCATTAATCGCTGATAAACGTCCTCGAAAAATAGGATAAAACCCCTGATTATCGAGATTGAGCTGCTCGGTAAAAGCTTGCAGTGGTGCAACTTCTTCATTGGCAATATTAAGTAAATAATGATTAGGCGTGTTTTCCGGGAACTGTGCTTGCCACTCATCAATAATTGAACTTTTCATTACCGTTATTAGTAGTAATAACTGAATAGCGATAGTAAAACTGACTAATTGCACACTATTTTCATTGGCGCGGCGCTTTAAGTTTGCTAAAGCCAGATGCCAAGCTTTACCGGCTTTAGCACCAGCACTTCGCCCTGCCCCCATGATTAATCGCCCTAAAAGCAATAAAACACCAGAAACTAATATACCACCTAACAACAATGACAAACTCATAACGAGATCGCGACTAAATAACATCAGTAGCGCAAAGAGTGCCAGTAGTGGGATCACTTGATGCCAACCAAACCTTGGTAATTCATTTTTACTAAAACCGCGAATAACATCGAGTGGTTTCGTTGAAATTAATTCAGTAATAGGATGAATGGCAAAGGCAACCGCACAAAGCACTCCCGTTATTACAGCAGTGATAAATGGTTTAAACGTTAGTTGGCTTTCATCTAATGACAAGTAGCTTTCTATAGCACTCACACCGGCGAGCATCAGCATATAACCAACAACAAGCCCTACTATGATACTTATTAAGCTAAGTAAGCCCCAGTGCAGCATATACAATTTTTTTACATGAGACGTTGAAGCGCCTAACGCTTTAAATACTGCAACCATAGGTTGATGACGTTGCCCATACCGTCGACTGGCAACCGCAACAGCAACAGCAGCAAGCACAATACCTAACATACTGGCTAACGATAAAAACTTCTCTGAGCTGTCTAAGACCTTTGATAGACGGTTTTTTGCTGATTTAGCATCGTACCAATTTTGAGTTTCATTGAGTTGTGGCTTTATCCAGGTTTCAAATGTTTCAATATCGTCACGCTCCCCCGCAAACATATATTGATAATAAACGCGACTGCCGGGCTTTATCAACTGGGTTTTCTCAATATCTTTAATATTAAGAAATATAGTGGGTCCGGCAACAAACATACGGTATGAACGGTCAGGAATTTCTACAATAACACCGGCAACAGTCAGCGGGAGAACACCGACTTCTATTGTGCCACCGATTTTAACATCAAGACGGCTAAGAATACTTTCTTCTACATAAGCCGTTCCTTGTTGTGGCGCGCCAACCGAGCTGGGTATTTCTTGATCTAGCGACGTTTTAACAAGAAGCTCGCCGCGCAAAGGATATTTTTCTGAAACAACATCAAGTTCAGATAACAGCATGTTATCACCTGAAAAAACCATAGAATCGAGTAATATTTTCGAGGCGACATTGAGCGATAAACTATCACTTTTATCAAGGTATTCGGTCGGTATTACTCGGTTAGAGCCCAGCACCCGATCGGCTGCTATGGTGTTAGCGCTGTTGGTGATGATAGCTTGCTTAATTTGCTCTGAAAAACCCGTTAATGAAAATACTGTGCCGACTGCGAGAACAATCGCTAAAAATATAATGGTTAAGTCACCGCGGCGAAACTCATGATGTAACAGTCGTAATGATTGTTTAACCCAAGTCTTTGATGGTTTTACCCTTAATTCAGTCATCGTTAACCTACTTTCATATGAGCAGGAAGTTCATCTTGATTGGCGTTGTTGAGATTAACCTCTTGTAAAACGCCGCTGTCCATTTCAACTTGACGTTGACAGCGCTGGGCTAATTTTGGATCGTGAGTGACCAATATTAAGGTGGTGCCATGTTTTTCATTTAATTGAAAAAGTAAATCGGCGATATGAACGCCTGTTTTGGTATCTAAATTGCCGGTAGGTTCATCGGCGAATAATACGTCGGGCTTGGTAATAAAAGCGCGAGCAATAGCGACCCGTTGTTGTTCACCACCCGATAATTGTGACGGATAGTGTTCAGCACGTTCACCAAGGCCTACAGCATCAAGTAACGCCAGTCCTTGTTGTTTTGCATCAGGTAAATTTGCTAATTCAGCCGGCAACATAACATTTTCAAGTGCAGTTAAACTGCTAATTAATAAAAATTGCTGGAAGATAAATCCAACGTGATCTGCTCGTACTTGACTACGTTGCTCTTCATTAAACTGGTGCAATGGGTGGTTTTTAAGATAAACTTCACCTGACGTAGGTAAATCTAAGCCCGCTAAAATAGCTAACAAGGTTGTTTTTCCTGAGCCTGATGAACCTACTATTGCTAATGTTTCACCTGTATTGACCGTTAGGTCAACAGGTTGAAGTAGATCAAGAGTTTTCTCTTCTAACTGCACAGACTTAGTTAACGCACTTACTTTTAATATGGCTTCGGAATTTGACTTCATGAATAAACATCCCATTTATATTTTGTTTTTAAGCTTAATAGCTTTAATTTCTATATCTTTTTCGACATTGGCTAACCCTTCAGCCAAGCATTCTATTTTACTACTAGGTGATAGTGTTAGTGCAAGCTATGGAATGAAAGAAAACCAAGGCTGGGTTCACCTGCTAAATACACAATTAACTACGCAAAAAAGTCCTTATAAGATCACTAATGCTAGCATTAGTGGTGAGACTACAACAGGCGGTTTATCAAGGTTACCTGGGATATTAGCCAAAGAAAAAGTTGACCATTTAGTGATAGAACTTGGTGGCAATGATGGTCTTAGAGGCTACTCACCAAAGAAAATTAAAAATAATTTGTTACAAATGATAAAGCTCGCTCAAGATAAAAACATTCCAGTGTCACTCTATCAAATCAAAATCACCCCAAATTATGGGCCTCGTTATAATAAAATGTTCGAACAAGTATTTATTGATGTTGCCGCTGAAACTAACATTAACTTGTTACCTTTTTTTGTTGAGCCATTAGTCACCGACGCCAGTTTAATGCAAAAAGATGGCATTCACCCAAATGTTAAAGCTCAGCCAATTATTGCTGAATTTGTTGCTAGTCAGTTTACAGAAATCATGGAAGAATAATATGGATTTTATTTGGATTCTATTTGCCTTTGGTTGTGGGATGGCAGCAAAGTCATTTTCATTACCACCATCAATTGGTTATCTCTTTGCAGGGTTTTTACTAAATTTTCTCGGTTTTCAAGCCGACGACAGTATCAATACATTAGCAAACCTAGGCATCACCTTAATGTTATTTACTATTGGTTTAAAACTCAATGTTAAAGACTTATTAAAAAAAGAAGTTTGGTTAGGTAGTTTGTCTCATAGTGTCACTTGGGTGTTAATAGGTGCTTTGCTGCTAAAATTACTTGCCCTTGCTGCTATTAGTTACTTTGCTGACTTGTCTTTTTACACCTTAGGGTTAATTATTTTTGCCTTGAGCTTTAGTAGTACGGTTTGTGTCGTTAAGCTGATGGAAGATCACGGCGAAATGCGCACGCGCCACGGTAAATTAGCCGTGGGAATTTTAGTGATACAAGATATTGTCGCGGTAATATTTTTAGTGGTGGCGACCGGTAAGTCTCCAACATTATGGGCTTTACTGTTGTTGAGTGCCTTTTTTATAAAGCCGTTAATCAATAAACTTATTGACCAAGTAGGTCACGGTGAACTTATTCCGCTAACCGGATTTTTCTTAGCCTTTGGTGCCTATGAACTTTTCGAGTTAGTGAGCATTAAAGGTGATTTAGGCGCCCTGCTCGTCGGGATGTATTTGGCTTCGCACAGTAAAGCCAGTGAAATTAATAAATCATTGATGGGCTTTAAAGATCTCTTTTTAATTGGTTTTTTCTTATCTATTGGTTTTACCGCATTACCCACAGTAGAAATGCTTGCGATGGCAGGTCTACTAACTTTACTTATCCCTGTAAAATTTTTCTTATTCTTTTTCTTATTCACACAATTTAAATTACGTGGCAGAACCTCTTATTTAACAGCACTAGCATTAAGCAATTTTAGTGAGTTTGGTTTGATCATCGCTTCGCTATCAACAAAAAATGGCTGGTTAACAAATGATTGGTTGGTCATTTTGTCCTTGGCTGTTTCCTTATCGTTTATTATTACTAATATCACTTATAACTTTGCTCATCGGATTTTCACCCGACATAAATTGTTTATTTGTAAATACGAAAGAAAAAGTAAACTCAGTGAAGATAACTTTATACAACCTTGTGATGCACCGATTGTTGTAATTGGTATGGGTCGCGTTGGTATGGGCGCTTATAAAGCTTTAGACAGCCAGGCTACGGGTCAAGTATGGGGATTAGATGCCGACCAAGGTAAGATCGCTTGGTTGAATGATAATGACGTGCAAGCATTTTGTGGTGACGCGGAAAATATTGATTTTTGGGAAAATATAGAAATAGAGAAACTAGAGTTAATCTTGCTCGCCCTGCCAAAAATTCAAGATATTAAAAATATAACCTTACAATTAAGACATGCAAATTATCAAGGTCAAATAGCGGCTATTGCTCGGTTTGATGATGAGCGCCAAGAAATTGAAACCTTTGGCGTAGATAAAGTGTTTAACTTCTATACTGAGGCTGGCGTTGGTTTTGCTGAGGAAAGCTTAGCGATGATCAAACCGAATAAGCAGTAATATAATGACTTCAACCAGTACTCTGGCCACTAAAGATTGATTGCTAATAAGTAACAGATCATCCTGTTACTTTGCTTTTACTATCGCCTTTAGGCTGCTCAGTAAACTCATAAGACTGTCAGATGGTGAACCCAGCGACTAAAGATCACTGGGTTTGATCGACGATGTTCGATAAAATAGTGGTACCACGACGTAAAAGCTAAAGCATCTTAGCAGACAAACTCGAAAAAGGTGATCCTACGTCACTTTGTATGTTACAAGCTTAGCAATGTAACACAGGATTGCTTAAATGCTTAAAATAGACTTAAGGTAATATTCTTATTGAAACATCAAATTTCAGGCATAAAAAAACCGACAATAAGTCGGTTTTTTTATATCACTTATAGCACTGACTCTTTAGTAACTGGTTACATAAAAAATAAGTGGCATCCCTAAGGGGATTCGAACCCCTGTTACCGCCGTGAAAGGGCGGTGTCCTAGGCCTCTAGACGATAGGGACACTAAAACTATTGAGTAAGTAAACATTGAATAAACAAGGTTTAGCTACTTAGAAAAGCATCAAACAAGATTTTCATCTCGCTTTTATGATTGAAACATTCTTCAATCAAAGGAAACAACAAGACCTAGTTTGTTATACCCTTTTTACCTATTCATTAACTTCCAATAAAGGAAATAAAAAATAAGTGGCATCCCTAAGGGGATTCGAACCCCTGTTACCGCCGTGAAAGGGCGGTGTCCTAGGCCTCTAGACGATAGGGACACTAAAACTATTGAGTAACTGAATATTGAATAAACAATTTTCAATTACTTAGAAAAGCATCGGACAAGATTTACATCTTGTTTTTATCATTGAAAACATTCTTCAATCAAAGGAGATAACAAGACCTAGTTTGTTATACCCTGTTTACTTATTTAATTACGGCCAATATGGCGATAAAAAAATAAGTGGCATCCCTAAGGGGATTCGAACCCCTGTTACCGCCGTGAAAGGGCGGTGTCCTAGGCCTCTAGACGATAGGGACACAAATACTATCGTGAAAAGTAAACTTTTCTATTTTAAGTGATAAAAAACACTTAAAACCAATATTATTTAAATAAAGATTAACTTAATTAAATAACTTAAAACTTGGTGGAGCTATGCGGGATCGAACCGCAGACCTCTTCGCTGCCAGCGAAGCGCTCTCCCAGCTGAGCTATAGCCCCGCTACAAATTAATAACATGGCCTAATATGCTATAAATTCATTGCCTAACAAATGATTAATCACTCGTTGAAAGCGAGGCGCATTCTAAGCACCCGTCCTAAAACTGTCAACTATTATTTTAGATAAAAAGGTGTTTTTTGCAAAGTTTTTAGTTAAGTGTTTACTTAAACATCAACTTGACTATTTTTTGTTTAATCAGTGATTTATCAATATCAACTTTTCGAAAGCGCTTTTATTTATCTGCAATTAAGCGATGTCACTAATGTTAAACGATTATTTATCTACAAGGTGCTATTTTTTCCCAATTTCAAAAAATACATCTAGGCAAGCTCAATGAAATAAGGGTTTATAGTTTCTTTATGACAAAATTGGGGTTAAAGTTGTACTAAGATATAATAATAAGAATTTTTCATGCAGCTAGAAAAGCTAAATGTTGTCGCTATTGGTGGCGGACACGGTTTAGGTCGTGTGTTATCTACTCTCTCTTTTTTAAAAAAGCAGTTAACGGGTATAGTAACCACAACCGATAATGGAGGCTCTACTGGCCGTTTACGCAGGCGCAGTAGTTCTATTGCTTGGGGTGATTTACGTAATTGCTTAACATTGCTTGTTGATGAGGACTCTGTTGGCAGCCAGTTATTTGACTTTAGATTTGATGGGCAAGATGAACTCGGTGGTCACAATCTAGGTAATCTTATTTTATATGCCTTGGGGAAATTGCAATCTCGGCCACTTGATTCGATAAAACTTGTCAGACGTTTATTAGGGGTTAGAACGCCTTTATATCCGATGTCAGAGACACCAACCGATCTAATGGCCTTCTACCCTAAGGGACGTTGTAAAATAGGTGAACTCTCGGTTGATAAAATGCCGATAATGCCAGAAAAATTATTATTGGCCCCGTTGGTTAAAACCTTGCCTTTGTGTATTGAGTCAATAAGGTCTGCTGATTTGATTATTTTAGGCCCTGGGAGCTTTCTTACCAGCGTTATTCCACCCTTGTTAGTGCGAGATATTACTAAAGCGATTCAGGCAAGCTCAGCTCATTGTGTGTTTATTGAGAACTTAGCTCCAGAAGACAGTCCTGCCGCAGCATTATCATTAGATGAGAAACTTAATTGGATCAAAGAAAATATTGGCTGCTTACCTATTGATAGTGTTATTTGTCAAAATGAAACGGTTACATCTACCATTTTGCCCGTTATTCATTGCGACCTTTCTAATGGTTCAGACAGTCATAACCATGATAAAGAGAAACTGTTACAGGCATTAAAACTTTGCATAAGTGGTATTGATAAACAAAATAGTATTTCTGCCTAGTTTCTAGACTGCTGATAAAAAGCCGTAAAATGATCATTCATTTTACGGCTTTTTAGTTTTTAGTTTTTAGTTTTTAGTTTTTAGAAGCTTCGTCTTGACTAATACGGCTAGCAACAGCACCTGTTTGATTTTTATATTTTGCATCTTCACGTTTATTATAAGGACGTGCAGCGCTTGAAGACATAGTTTCAAAGTTTAGTGCCGCTATCTTCATTTTAGGGCGAAGTGCCAAGGGAAGCTTACCACTATTATAAAACTCTAAAACAATCTGCCCAGACCAACCAGGATCGATGCGATGTGCGGTAACATGGACCATTAAGCCCAAGCGCGCTAATGATGAACGACCATCCAACCAACCAACGATATTATCAGGTAGAGTGACCGACTCATAGGTAACCGCTAGCGCTAATTCACCTGGATGTAAAAAGAAAGCCTCACCATCAGCGATAACAATTTCATCACTCATCACTGAGTCCATCGCTTTTTGCATTTCAGCTTTGGGGCCACTTAAGTCGATATAAGGTGCGGTATGATCTTGAAAAACGCGAAATTCGTTACCTAAACGAATATCAACACTTACCCCTGAAATCATACTGCTATCGGGTGCAGGGGTAATAATAATTTCACCTCTTTCAAGCGATGTTTCTATGTCTTTGTCGGACAATCTCATGTTAGTTCTTCTTACGTTATTACTTTAAGGTTAGGGAATTAGCTATAAAGGCTAATCTTCAATCAATAGTTTTGCGGTATTTGGACTGCGTGAATCCAACTGCAGATATAACTGTGCAGCGATAGTTCGCGCTATCTTACGGTATTGCTCACTGATGTTACTAGTGTTATCTGTTAATAATGGCGAAACCCCTTGGTCTGCATCGCGACGAATACTGACATCAAGCGGCAGTTGTCCTAAAAGTTGCGTATCATATTTATTAGCAACCCGTTGACCTCCACCTTCACCAAACAAGTGTGATTGATGACCACAATTTTCGCATTGGTGATAACTCATATTTTCAATAATACCGAGCACAGGTACTTTTACTTGTTCAAACATCGCAATACCCTTTATCGCATCAGCCAGTGCTATATCTTGTGGTGTGGTAATAACCACAGAAGCTGCCACGGGTACTTGTTGTGATAACGTTAATTGAATATCACCGGTGCCTGGGGGCATATCAACAATTAAATAATCTATACCTTGCCAATCAGTTTCGTTAAGTAATTGACTAAAAGCTCTGCTTGCCATTGGACCTCGCCAAACAGTTGCATCATCTTCATCGACTAAAAAACCCAGCGACATTGCGCTTAAACCATTAGCATTTATTGGCGTGAGTAACTTACCATCATCAGAGCTAGGCTTTGCTCCTTTTAAACCCAGTAATGTAGGAACTGATGGGCCATAAATGTCAGCGTCTAAAATGCCAACCGAGGCTCCTTCTGCGATTAACGCATAGGCAAGATTAACAGCTGTCGTCGACTTCCCTACTCCACCTTTTCCTGAGGCAATAGCAATAATATTCTTTATACCTAAGAGTTCATGGCGGCGAACCGGCTTAACATTGTACTTAACATCAAAACGAACGGTCTGCTTAACTTCTTTAGTAAGCATTTCAGTTAATAATTGTATTTCACTATTGCAAGGGAAAGGTAAAGACAATTTAATGACAATATCATTACCTTTTTCTAAGGTAATTTCAGGGTCAATATCAGGATATAGAATTCCTTGAGGAAAATTTTCACTTCGATAACGATTTAAGCTATCAACAAGCGTTTGTTTAGCGTCACTGGGGAGTGTTTTTGACGAAAATATCTTTGAGAACATTTTAAAAGGCACTTTATCGCGTTTAGGCAATAATTATTAATGAAAAGTAATTACAAATTCTGTACCATTCCCCTCATAATTACCACCAATAAATGTAAACTTTATATGTCGTTATCAGAGTCATCATCAACTGCTAAAAATAAACGTAAAATTCTTGTAACTTGTGCGCTGCCTTATGCCAATGGCTCTATTCATTTAGGTCATTTACTCGAACATATTCAGACCGATATTTGGGTGCGTTTTCAACGTATGCGCGGCCATGAAACTTATTTTGTTTGTGCTGATGATGCCCATGGCACGCCTATTATGCTTAAAGCGCATGAGTTAGGGGTAACACCTGAAGAAATGATCAATGGTGTCCGTGAAGAGCATATGAGCGACTTTGCAGACTTTCATATTAGTTTCGATAACTATCATTCAACGCATAGTCCAGAGAATGAAGCGTTTGCTCACGAAATTTATAATCGTTTGCATGCTAAAGGTCATATTAAAACTAGAGTCATCTCTCAACTATACGATCCAGAAAAAGGGATGTTCTTACCTGACCGCTTTGTAAAGGGCACTTGTCCTAAGTGTCAGGCAGCCGATCAAAACGGCGATAGCTGTGACGAGTGTGGCGCGACGTATTCGCCCACTGAAGTGCTAAACCCGCGTTCAGTTGTTTCTGGCGCAACACCAGTATTAAAAGATTCAGAGCACTACTTCTTTGACTTGCCTGCTTTTAGTGAGATGTTGCAAGATTGGACACGAAGTGGCGCATTGCAAGATGAAATGGCTAATAAGTTAGCTGAATGGTTTGAGTCTGGTTTACAACAATGGGATATTAGCCGCGACGCTCCTTATTTTGGCTTTGAAATACCCAATGCTCCGGGCAAATACTTTTATGTCTGGCTAGACGCTCCTATTGGTTACATGGGCAGTTTCAAAAACTTATGTGATAAAACCGGTATCGATTTTGATGCATTTTGGGCGCTTGACTCGGAAGCTGAGCTCTACCATTTTATTGGTAAAGACATTATATATTTTCATAGTTTATTCTGGCCAGCTATGCTCGAAGGTGCAGGTTTTAGAAAACCAACGGCAGTGCATGCTCATGGTTTTGTTACTGTTAATGGCGCAAAAATGTCTAAGTCTAAAGGTACCTTTATTAAAGGTCGTACTTATTTAGATCATTTAAACCCTGAATATTTACGTTATTACTATGCCGCTAAATTAACCCATAAAATTGATGATTTAGACTTAAATCTTGAAGATTTTGCGCAACGAGTCAATTCAGACTTAGTGGGTAAAGTGGTTAATATTGCCTCACGTTGTGCCAGTTTTATCACTAAACGCTTTGATGGTATGTTGTCAGAAAACATTGACAACCCAGCTCTCGCTGAAGAGGTCATGGCGGCAGGTGACTCTATTGCCGCTCACTATGAAGCGCGTGATTTTGCCCGTGGTATGCGTGAAATAATGGCATTGGCCGACAAAGTTAACGAATATATAGCCGTAAAAGAACCATGGCAGTTAGTGAAAGATGAAACTAAGCAGCAAGAAGTGCAAGACATCTGTTCGCTAGGTATCAATATGTTTCGTACCTTAATGATTTATTTAAAGCCGGTATTACCCGTATTAGCTGATAGCACAGCGACGTTTTTAAATGATGAATTAACCTGGGAAGGACATAAAAAATTATTGACGAGCCACAAGATCAATAAATTTAAAGCCTTACTACAGCGTGTCGACATGGATAAAGTTAACGCAATGACAGATGCATCGAAAGACAATTTACTTGTTAAAGATGACGCTGAAAAACCGGTAAAAAAAGCGAAAAAAGAAAAAATCGTCGATAATAGTGCGGCTCTTAATGATCCATTAGGGTGTGATCCTATTAGCGAAGAAATTCAATTTGACGATTTTGCTAAAATTGATTTGCGTATAGTAAAAATCATTAATGCCGAGCATGTAGAAAAAGCTGATAAACTGTTACGTTTGACCCTTGCTCTTGATTCAAAAGAAGAAGGTGGTGAAACACGCCAAGTGTTTGCCGGTATTAAGTCAGCGTATCAACCAGAAGATTTAATTGGTAAACATACCGTGATGGTTGCTAATTTGGCGCCAAGAAAAATGCGTTTTGGTATGTCTGAAGGCATGGTGCTTGCGGCAGGCCCTGGTGGTAAAGATTTATGGATATTAAATCCTGACGACGGTGCACAACCGGGTATGCGGGTGAAATAACAACCCTCAGTCAGCTGTTAATACCAAAGAAATAAAAGCAGTGAACGTTCACTGCTTTTTTGTATTATAATTTTCAAATAGTTCGTTACTATCATTATGGCAAAATACTTATGAGTACAATATTTTAATGTTGTTTGTTAAACCACCGTTATTAGTACAAATTATCTTAGCGATGTTTCTTGGGTTGTTGATGGGGTATTACTTTTCAACCGAATATTCAGTGATTGATAACACCGCCAATGCTTTTGTTACTGCCCTGCAAATGACCGTACTGCCTTATATTGTGCTATCACTGGTTGTTGGTATAGGTGGGCTTACCCCGAGTAAAGCCAAAA
Organism: Colwellia sp. BRX8-9; assembly: GCF_014077245.1. NCBI lineage: Bacteria > Pseudomonadati > Pseudomonadota > Gammaproteobacteria > Alteromonadales > Colwelliaceae > Colwellia > Colwellia sp. BRX8-9. Next base: position 101,585 of record NZ_JACGVN010000014.1, on the reverse strand, counting down.
AGGTCTCTAAACAAAGTTTATTGATTATCTTAATGATGATAGCGGTCGTACTATTTTTTATTTTTAGCACCCCTTTGTCCTTTCCTCAATGGCAACATGCCGAGTTTTATTCTAATAACACTATACAATCTGTGCCAGAATTTAGCTTGGTTGACTTATTTATCTCGGCAAACCCTTTTAATGCCTTAGCAAATACTTTAATCCCTGCGGTAGTTTTTTTTAGTATCTGCATGGGGCTTGGTTTAATGAAGATAAAATCTAAAAGACAAACCTTGTTAATGCTTTCAAACTTACAACAAGCAACCGCAAACATTAATGGTTTTATTATGAAATTTGCCCCCTTGGGTATATTTTGTATCGGTTGGCGTGCCGCTGTTACTCTTGATGCAAGCCAACTCGATGGTTTAGTTGTTTACATGCTTAGTGCAATAGTTTTGGTAACTCTGCTTTGTTTTGTGGTATTCCCCGCCATTGTTGCAACGGTCACCCCTTTTGGTTATCGAGAAATAGTTAGTGTCTCTCGCGAGCCAATGATCACTGCTTTCGCTACGGGCAGCTTCTTTTCAGTATTGCCCGTGATTGTTGAAAACACTAAAAAATTACTTAAGCAAAAATATCCTCAAGATAGCGATCTTGAAAAAATATCAGAGATTATTGTGCCAATATCTTTTAGTTTACCCGTCGGTGGTAAGCTACTTGCTTTACTTTTTGTGCTCTTTGCCGCTTGGTTCTCTGGTGCCCATATTTCTTTTACTGATCATATCAATCTAGTCGTTGCTGGCTTGCCACAGTTATTTGGTAGCACAACATTAGCGATGCAAAATTTACTAGAATTGTTTAATGTTTCCGGTGCTATGTTCGACTTTTATTTAGTGGCAGAGAACCTTATTGGTGCTCGGTTAAGTGCTATTTTTTCAGTGGTATTTTCTAGCTGTTTACCGCTATTAATTGCCACGGCAATGTTAAAGCGCTTTACTATAAAATGGCGTGTACTGCTGCGTAACTTAGCGATAATTCCGCTTGTTTCTGTATTGGCATTTATCTCCTTACGTTTCAGTTTTGACACTATAAGTCACCAGTATCAAGGCTATACCAAATTTATAGAGCGAGACTTTTTGTTCACTGGTGTTGAAAGCAACTACCTCGAAAACAGCCCTGCGAATGTTGTTACCAAACCTACATTTTCTCCTGTGCTAAAACGAATTCAACAACGTGGTTTTATTAGGGTTGGCTATTTCAGAGATGACTTACCTTACGCCTTTCATAACAATAACGGTAAGTTGGTCGGTTTTGATATTGAAATAATGAATCAACTCGCCATTGACCTCAACGTAAATGTTGAATTTGTAAAAATATTTCATCATCAAGCAGAAGCACTCTTACAATCAGGCTATTTGGATATCACGACAGGTATTCCAGTTATCCCAGATAATATGACTAAATTCACCCTTACGGTGCCTTATTCTCAGCAATCACTAGCCTTTATTGTAAAAGATGAAAGACGTGTAGAGTTTAAGCAATGGTCTAAAATTATTGAAAATAAAGCGCTGATTATCGGTATACCTGAAACTTTCTTTTACCAAACAGCTGTTGAACGCAACTTTATTCATAATAAGGCCTGGAAAATATCAACACCCAGATTATTCTTTAAAGAAAAGCACCAACATTTTGATGGTATGCTATTTGGTGCTGCAGCAGCTTCTGCCTGGACATTATTATATCCTGAGTACACAGTTATTGTGCCTAAACCTGTCTTAGCACCTATATCTATGGCATTCCCTATTAATCATAACGATCAAGCTTTTGAACTGTTTATGCGTAATTGGATAAATATGAAACAACAAAGTAACGTTATTGATAAATTATTTAATTATTGGATCAGTAATAAAGCCCCTGTTAAAGCAAATATAAGTAAGTAACCTAGTGATAAAAATGAAGACAATAAGTAAAACCAACAATAAATTAATACTAATGCTGACGTTAATCGGATTATCAGCATGCTCATCTCAATATACTGTTTCAACAAATTTGGACAAAGAAAATTTTCAAACATACTTTAGCCATGCACAGGTAAAAGTTTTTCAAGATGAAAGTGAATTTCCTGGCCGCTACAAACTTATTGGCTTAGTTGAGGGTGAAGATTGCCAGGCAAAAAGTCATCATGCCTTACCAGATAAAATAGCGGCAAGAACTGAAGCACGTAGACAAGCAGCTCAACAACAAGCGAATGCAATAATTTTTAGTGGTTGTGCGTTGATTGATGACGACCAAGCAAATAAGCAATGTATTGCAACGCTTGTCTGCTATGGTATGTCTTATCAAGTTGAACCGCTTAAAAAGATTAACTAATGACTGTATCACCTGAAAACCAGGTAACCTTCAACTATATTGGTCGCGTTAATTCTCCCTACAAAGAAAAATTCGCTATTCCTCGTCAACCGGGTCTAGTGAGTGCAGCACAAGGCTCAATTTTATTACTTGATGATGCCAATAACCAAGAGTTGCTTCGTGGCATTGAGCAATTTAGTCATCTGTGGGTATTGTTTATATTTCATGGGACGCAGCGCCAAGGTTGGAAACCGCTCGTGAGACCACCTCGCTTGGGAGGAAATAAAAAACTGGGGGTATTAGCCACTCGCTCTACATTCAGACCTAATCCGATTGGTATGTCGGTAGTAAAGTTAGAGGGGATTACGCAAAACAACAAACAAACTGTTATTAATATTTCTGGACTAGACCTGCTTGATCAAACGCCCGTTGTTGATATTAAACCTTATATTCCCTACTCTGATAGTATTGATGGTGCACAGGCCGGCTTTGCACAACAACCCTTGCACGCAGTAACCACCAAGTTTTCTCAGCAAGCACAAGATGATATGCAAAAGTATCAACGAGAGTATCCAGAGCTAGCACTTTTTATTGAACAAGTCTTAGCGCAGGACCCTAGGCCCGCTTATAAAAAGCGACAAGGCGATGATAAAATCTATGGCATGAAACTCTATAATTTAAATATATGCTGGCAAGCAAATTTAAATAATGAGATGTATGTGCTTTCAATAAATAAAGTTGATCATTAACTTTAAAGCACACTCAGCAACTCAATATAAAAAAGGTCAGCAGAGCTGACCTTTAACATTCAAAATAAATGACCACTTTAACTAAAAAAATTTAGTGGTGATGCCCGCCAGCGCCATGTGCGTGACCATGTTCAATTTCTTCATCTGTAGCAGCACGTACATCAATGACGTCTAAGTCAAAGGTTAATACCATACCAGCAAGGGGTGGGTTAATATCAACAGTGACCATAAACTTACCCGCTTTAACAATAGTCACTTGACGTTGACCTTGCTCGGTTTCAACAGAAGCTGTCATGCCAGCTTGCCATTTAGTGGTCCCTTGACCGTCTTGTAGATGTTTTGCTGGAACACGTTGGATCATATCTTCTTTACGCTCACCGTAAGTATCTTCTGGTTGTAGCGTGACTGAAAATTTGTTGCCTACTTCTTTACCCACTAAGGCATTTTCAACACCGACTAACATATTTTTATAGCCATGAAGATAGGCTAAAGGATCACCCGCGTATGATGATTCAATTTCATTGCCAGCTTCATCTTTTAAGGTGTAGTGAAATTGAACAACGGTTTTATCTGCAATTTTCATTTTAAATCCAATTTAATTAATACAATAATAATTTTCTGCGAGTGTAGCAAAAACAGACGCTAGCCACTATGCCCAAAGTAATAAAATAACCACACTAACAATAATTAATAACATACCTAGGTATTCAATTCGACTAATACGTTCCTTAAAAATTCGGTAAGTTAATAATAAAGTAATAAAAAACTCTACTTGTCCTAGTGCCTTCACATGGGCTGCATTTTGAAAACTAGCGGCAGTAAACCAACCAATTGAACCAATAACGCTGGTTATGCCAACAAATAAACACATACGCCAATGTTTTGCCATTAAGGTAAGTTGCTTTCTATCTTTTAAACTAAGATAAATAATTGATATGACGGACTGTACGCCAACCATAAACAACAAAGTAACAGCGGCACTAACCATTAAATCTGTGTTTAGGGCCAAGCTTGATTCTCTAATTAATAAGGTCGTAATAGCTAAGGCTAAGCCTGAAGATAAGCCAAAACCAGCGCCAGGGTTTTTAAAAATATCAGTAACCGTAAATTTTACTTTTGAGACAATTAACACGCCTATCACACCAATAAAAACAGATAACCACGCTAGCAATGATAAAGAAACTGAAAAGAACAAGGCTCCCACGACAGCAACTTGAATAGCTTCAGTTTTAGCTAAACTTGTCGCTACCGCAAAATTACGATATTTAAAGGCCGCAACCAAACAAAAAGTCCCAATAATCTGCATCAGACAAGCGATAAGCGCGTACATAAGAAAATGACTGTTAAGCACAGGTAAAGTCACTGCTCGCTGTTCGGTAATAAAGAGCAAATATATAAAAGCAAAAGGCAGTGCATAGATATAGCGCACACCTGTCGTCGCCATCGCACTTAAATGTCCCGATAGCTTCTTTTGTCCAGCGGTGCGAATAGCCTGCATAACAGCGGCAAGTAAAGTGAAATAAACCCAGAGGTCTAAAGAAAAGAAAGAAAAGTCCAAAATCAATCCTAATGATGAAAACGACCAGCAAAATAATGTTAGGCAAAGGCAATAAAAAGCCTTTTATGCTTTATGTTACTAATTAATATTGATAATGTTTAAATTTGAAATTCAAAGCAACCTTAAAACTATGACAGAACAGCTACCGATCGCTATTATGCCGGGTAACGATTTAATAGAAAAGTTTACTCAGATAAAGTCAGTGTGTAATAAGCTTGAAGCACAATTTAATTTTCAAACATTGACCGCAAATTGGTATGGTGATGAAAAAAATATTTTATTAATCAATCTCTATCTAGAAACTCAGCAATTTGTTGATGAAGAGATAACTAAAGATCATCAGGGAGAGATTAGCTATTTTGCTGATGATGTTTTCAGTGTTTACCAAAAAGAACATCAGCAGGTAAAATGTTTTATTGCGATAACGCCAGCTGAGTTAACTCTGTTAGCGCAAGAGAAAAAATTATTACCTCGCTATATTCAAGTAAAACTGCACAAGGTACTGAATTTAATTGCCAGTGAGTTAACGCTACCCCATATATAAACAAGTGTAATAAATAGCGTTAAACCATTGAAGTCGTCAGTTAAAGGCTATTCACTATGTCTTTAACCAGTTCAGGACCTTGGTATATAAAGCCAGTATAAACTTGTACTAATTTAGCACCCGCCGCTATTTTCTCTTGTGCATCACGGCCACTCGAAATACCGCCAACACCGATTATAGGTAATTTATTATCTAGGGCTATTGCCAATAAACGAATAACCTCGGTACTTTTGTCTTTTACTGGCTCACCACTGAGACCACCCTGCTCTTCTCCATGCTCTAAGCCAACCACACCTTCACGTGAAAGTGTGGTGTTAGTGGCAATAACGCCATCAATATTATTGCTGATCAAACATTGGGCAATCGATTCAATCTCTTCTTTGCTTAAATCTGGTGCTATTTTTACGGCTAACGGTACATATTTACTATGCAGTTCGGTCAGTACTTTTTGTTCCGCTTTAAGCGCGGCTAATAGCTCATTTAATGCATCACCATATTGTAATGAACGTAAACCTGGCGTATTTGGTGATGAGATATTTATGGTGATGTAGGTTGCGTAGTTATAAACTTTACGCATACAAATAAGATAATCGTCTTTAGCTTGATCATCTGGGGTATCTTTATTTTTACCAATATTAATGCCCAGCACGCCTTTAAAATTTGCTTTACGTACTTGATCAATTAAGTAATCAACGCCTTTGTTATTAAAGCCCATACGGTTTATAACTGCATTTGCTGTCGGTAAACGGAAAATACGCGGTTTTGGGTTACCCGGTTGTGGCTTAGGTGTCACAGTTCCTATCTCAACAAAGCCAAATCCCATGGCATCAAACGCGTTAATGCATTCGCCATTTTTGTCTAATCCAGCCGCTAACCCAACCGGATTAGGAAAGGTAATACCCATGGCTTCGACTGGTTTATCAGTAATGTTTTGTTTATAAAGTAAATTTAATGGTGTTGAACCCGAGGCTTTAAAGCCTTTTATTGTCAGCTCATGAATAGCTTCAGGATCAAACTTGAATAATACTTTACGAATTGCGGAATAAAACATATTGCCTCTGGACGGATAAGTTAACGCGAAAAAACTTTAATCAAAATCGACAACGACCTAAAAAAAATCCCCACTTAGTAGTGAGGATTTTATCAGTTAAATCAATCTCGTTAAAGCTTGATTAATGGCTTTGACTTATTTTGCTGGATCGCAATTTAAACTCAGTAACATTAACTCTCTTAGTGCAACAGAGAACTTTGCAAACTCATGCGTGCGACCAATTCTAAAGTCAGCTAAGATTTGGTTCCAACGTTCAAGTGGTTGAGCATTCGTCTCAATCCAGTTATTAAGTAAGGCTTCGACTTCAGGTTGTTCAACACCACAATCGCAGCGTAAAACGACTTGTGCTAATGAACGTTGCTGCCAATCAAGTTCCTCTCTAAATGAAGCTCTAGCAAGCGCTTGCCAGTGATTAGATACCGGTTGGCTAGTGATCTGATCTAAGAACCAATGCAAGTCTAAACGAACACCTAGCTTGAAGTATAAGTCAGCAACTAATTCAATTGGACGATTATCCGCTATTGAAATATCAGCAATATCCATTACTGGAAATAATGAACTTAACTGTGAAATACGTTTTGCGATTTTCACTGGAACGCCTGTTCCAACTAGATCTGTTTCAACACGTTGTAGTTGTTCAACTTCTGCGGTTACCAATAACTTATCTAAATTGTTGGCTAAATTTTCAAACGTTGGGCGATACATAGCGATTGTTTCAGCAATACCTAACGCTTTATTACGATGGCGTAAGAACCAACGTGTTGCTCGTCGTACCGTACGACGCATTTGAAATAACATTTCAGTTTGAATAGAAGTCGAAATTTTATTATCTAATTCGGTAATTTCGTTCCAAATGGTTGATAACTCAAAAACTTCACTGGCCATAACATAACAATTGGCGATTTCAGCAACCGTTGCACCTGTTTCTTCATGCATGCGATTAACAAAATTGAAACCCATATCGTTACCAATATCATTGGCTAATTTTGTCGCTATAATTTCAGCACGCAGTGGATGCAGTTGCATTTGTTCTTGATACTTAACCTGTAATTGTGGAGGGAAAGCTTCAAGTAATAAACGATTGTGATAAGGGTTGTCCGTGATACCTGGACAAACCAAATCTTCTTTTAAGACCATTTTACCATAGGCAAGTAGCACTGAAAGTTCTGGGCGAGTTAAGCCTTGACCTTTAGATAAACGCTCAGAAATTTCATCATCCGTTGGAATAAATTCTAAAGCACGATCTAATTTACCCGCTTTTTCTAAGCCATGGATAAAACGCTCTTGCTCTTTTAATTGTTTAACGCCACGCATTGCCGTAATAGACAATGAATGGGTTTGGCGATAACAATCTTCTATAACAATTTTACCGACATCATCAGTCATATCATAAAGTAACTGATTACGTTGTTTAACGGTTAAGTCACCATTTTGTACTAAACTGTTTAATAATATTTTAATGTTGACTTCATTATCAGAACAATCAACACCGCCGGCATTATCAACAGCATCAGTATTAATTCGTCCACCACGTAAACCAAACTCAACACGACCCAGTTGGGTGAAACCTAAGTTACCACCCTCGCCAACAACTTTGGCTTGTAATTCTTTGCCATTGATACGCAATGAGTCGTTCGCTCTGTCGCCAACGTCAAGATGGCTTTCTTTTGAACTTTTAACATACGTGCCAATACCGCCATTCCACAATAAATCCACTTTCATTTTCAAAATGGCTTGCATTAAATCAATCGGTGACATGGTTTGTTTTTGCGTACCGAGCATTCTCTTAATTTGTGGTGTTAACTTGATAGATTTCACATGACGGCTGAAAATCGCACCACCTTCAGAAATTAATTCTTTGTTGTAATCTTCCCAAGTACAGCCCGGCATATTAAATAAACGTTCACGCTCTACATAAGAGCTTGCTGCGTCGGGATTAGGGTCAATAAAAATATGCATATGGTTAAATGCAGCTTGTAAACGGATGTGCTTTGACAACAACATACCATTACCAAATACATCACCCGCCATATCACCAATAGCAATACAGGTGAAATCAGTTGTTTGACAATCAATATCCATTTCGCGGAAATGACGTTTAACAGACTCCCAAGCGCCTTTAGCCGTAATTCCCATCGCTTTATGGTCATAGCCAACACTACCACCAGAAGCGAACGCATCGCCCATCCAGAAGTTATATTCGTCGGAAATCGCATTAGCAGTATCTGAGAAGGTTGCTGTGCCTTTATCGGCAGCAACAACCAAATAAGCGTCATCGTCATCAAGACGAACAACATTCAGTGGTGGCACAATTACGCCATCAATAATGTTGTCGGTAAGATCTAACAAACCACGAATGAAGGTACGGTAACATTCTTTACCTGCTTCAAATATTTCTTGTCTAGTGCCGCCTACTGGGAGTTGTTTACAAACAAACCCCCCTTTAGCGCCAACAGGAACAATAACCGTATTTTTAACTTGTTGAGCTTTTACTAAGCCTAAAACCTCAGTACGGAAATCTTCTTGTCTGTCTGACCAACGTAAACCACCACGGGCGACTTTGCCACCGCGTAAATGAACACCTTCAAGTTGTGGTGAATAAACAAATATTTCAAATTCAGGAAGCGGTAGTGGTACGTCACTTATCTGGCGAGGTAAAATCTTAAATGAAATGTAAGATTTTTGACCTGTTATCGGATGAGGTTGAAAATAGTTAGTACGAATGGTGGCACTGATCATTTCAACAAAACGGCGGATAATACGGTCATCATCTAAGTTAGCGACATTATCGAGAGATTTTTCAATATCAGCACTGACTTTATTCAACGCTTTTTCTGAAATTTTCGTTGTTGGATCAAAGCGGAAAATAAAGAATTTAATCAATAACTCTGCAATATTAGGGTAACGAGCAAAAGTATCTTCGATATAACTTTGGCTAAAGGTACCACCGATTTGACGCTCATATCGTGCATAAGCACGGATAATAGAAACTTCGCGACCACCAAGCTCGGCACCTAAAATTAAACGGTTAAAACCATCATCTTCTAAATCACCCGCCCAAACTTTTGCAAAGGCGTCTTGGAACAAGTTTTGTACTATTTCAAGGGTGAACTTACCTTGTCCGGTCAGTAACATCGAAAAGTCTAAGATCCAACAATGTTCACCCGTTAATGTTTTAACTAAATAAGGGCTTTCACCAATAACACGTAAACCGAAGTTTTCAAGGATAGGTAAAATATCTGACAAGTGGATGGGATCGCCCGTATGGAACAATTTTAATTTTACGTGACGGCTGTTAGCACTTTCTTCTTGTGGTTGATAAAACAACATTTCCAGTGGGTTTTCTGCTGATAACGACTCAAGTTTTTCAATATCAACGATTGCCGTACCCGGTAACACTTCATCTTTGTAAGATTGTGGAAAACTACAGTATTTACGACTTAATGTTTTACCTTTAGCTTCACCTTTGTGAGAGTTCAGAGATGCTGCGAGTTTATCATCCCAGCTTCTTGCTGCTTCATTTAAGTTCTTTTCAATTTGTTTCACGTTGATATCTGCTTTAGTTGATTTAACACGAACAATATAGTGGGTACGCGCTTGTGCTGATTCAGAAAAGTAAGTGGTAAACTCGACTTCTTGACCGCTACCAAATGCTTCTTTGAGTAACTTTTGAGTATTAACACGTAATTCAGTGTTATAACGTTCTCTGGGTACATAGACCATACAAGAGTAGAAACGATCAAAGGCATCACGGCGAACAAAGAGTCCAGAGTAATCACGCTCTTGCATTTGGAAAATGCCTAAAACATTTTTTAATAATTCATCTGTGCTACTTTGTAATATTTCGTCACGTGGGTAGGTTTCTAAAATATTAATCATCGCTTTATATGCGTGAGTACCACGAGCAAAACCAGAGCTTTCACAAACGGTGGTTACTCTAGACTTTATTAACGGTAAATCTAAGGCACTATTGGTATAATAAGCAGAGCCAAATAAACCAACAAAGCGTTCCTCACCAATAACATTACCTTTAGCATCGAAACGTTTTACGCCAATATAATCTAGGTGGGCAGGACGATGTACGCGTGACCGAGAATTGGTTTTGGTCAAAATTAACGGGTTAACCCCTAAAGCAAGCTCACGAGCAGAACTAGATAATGTTGAAATTAAGCGTTCTACTGTGCCATCAGAGCGCTTCATTAATCCTAAACTTGATTCAACATTGGCCGAGAGTGCCATATCACCTGTTAACGTTTTAACATTGTATGAACGATAGCCTAATAAAGTGAAATTATCGTTTAACATCCACTTTAAGAACTCTAATGCGTCATCATGATCATTGATTGAACAAGGTAATTTTGCTTCGGCTGTTTCGGTGATCACTTCACCAAGACGTGCACGCATTGCTTGCCAATCGTCAACCGTTATCGCAATGTCATTAACCACTGAATGAAGCTCTTTGGTTATTTTATCAAGGACTTTTTGATCGGTTTGACGGTCAACTTCAATAAAGAAAACAGCGACAGCCGTTGCCGATTTTAACGATTTATTAGCGGCTGCCGATAAACGTGTAATTTGATTTTTGTCATCACGAATAATATTAATAGGACTATTTAACATTAAATGCGGTGATAAGCCTAAACGGTTAAGGGCAATTCGCAATGAATCAACAAGAAATGGCATATCGGCGATAATGACTTCGATAATAGTATGACTTGATTTCCAGCCATGCTTAGAAACTTGAGGATTAAAAACTTTAATCACCGGTGCATTATTTTGGTGACCATTTAACGAATTCCACAGACTTAACGTCGCACCGTACATATCACTATCGTTACGATGCTCTAAATCAAGCGTAGAAATATTGCTATAAAGGAGCTCTGCAAACTGCTCAACGAGCGGAGCTGTCTTAGCGGGAACTTTTTGCTGAATTAACTGTGCTACATTCGAGAGTATCACTGAGGGTAAACCGTCTACTAACGCCATGCCGTTTTCCTTTTTGGATAAAACGCTGTTGTACTGAATCATTTCAAAATTGATTATTTAAAACAATTAACAGGGTAATTTGTATAATTTTTTATATAAATATTTATTATTGTCTAAAAGAATAGACTATATATGCGATTTTATTAAGAATTTTAGGCTATTGCGAGGAATATTTTACTATTTATGGTGATTAATTATTTACAGCGGCTTGTCAAAATTACTGAGAGTAATTGTTTATTCACTTGTTATAAATAGAAAATGACCTTTCGGTCATTTTCTTGTTTATTTATGCAGGTTTAACGTATTAACCTTATTTCTTATTAGGCCATAAAAAAGCAGCAATAGCAGGTAGGACCAGTACTGCAGCGATCATATTCACCAAAAACATGAAGGTTAAGAGTATTCCCATATCGACTTGAAATTTCAAATCTGACCAAAACCAGGTTGAAACGCCAATCGCTAAAGTAACACCCGTTATTAAGACTGCACTGCCTCGCTCTTTCAAAGCGAGTAAATAAGCTTCTTGAACTTGGTAACCCTCACGTAATTTTATACTCATCGTTGATAAGATATAAATACCGTAATCAACACCAATACCAACACCTAAAGCAATAACCGGAAGTGTAGAAACCGTTAGGCCAATATCAAGTGCGGTCATTAACCATTGCGCTAACGTTGACACGACATAAAGCGGCACGATAACGACAATCGTGGCACGCACACTTCTAAAGCTAATGAAACACAATAAAGTTACCGCGCCGTAAACGTAAAGCATCATCGGCGTTTGTGCTTCAGCAACAGCTTCATTAGTCGCTGCCATAACACCAACAGGGCCAGAGGCAAGTTTAAACTTAACCTCGTCTGTTTCTAATGCCTGAGTAACAACTTTTACTTTATCAACAACTCGATTAATAGTTTCAGCTTTGTGATCTTCTAAGAAAAGAATCACGGGCATAACGCTACAATCACTGTTCAATAGACCACTTGTTGAAGGTATTCGGGCAATTGATTGCACTAATGTTTGTTGGTTGCGAGATAGAACACGCCATCTAGCATTACCTTCGTTATAACCAGCATTAACAATTTTAGCTACTGACGCTAAACTGATTGCTGATTGCACACCAACCGTATTTTCCATCTGCCATTGAAAGGTATCTATTAAATCCATTGTCTCGTAAAAAGTACATGAATCAGCAGGGCTTTCAACGATCACTGACATATAATCAACACTGATGGCATAACGGTCAGTAATTAAAAAAGTGTCTTGATTATAACGTGATGTCTCATGCAAAGATGGAGCGCCCGCATGAAGCTCTCCTATTTTCATGTCTTGTGAGTAATAGTATCCAGCAGCATATAAAACAGCGGTTATAACAAGTATAACTGTTGCAATTCGCTTGGTAGCAAACGAAGACATTACATCCCAAACAGTGACTTTGTTCTTATCTGCAATTTCAGGCTCAACTTTAGGGACATGAATAAAAGAAACCAATAAAGGGAGTAAAATTAAATTGGTTAAAATAATCATAGCAACACCCAGAGATGCAGTAATAGCCAATTCACGAATAATACCGATATCAATAGAAAGTAACGTTAAGAAACCGACCGTATCAGACAGCAAGGCGATACCGCCTGGTATCAACAACAAGCGAAAGCTCATTTGTGCGGCTTCTTTGGATGTTGCTCCCTTACTAACCAGTTTGGAGACCGAGTTAATCATTTGTACACCATGGCTGACACCAATGGCAAACACTAAAAACGGCACTAGAATCGACATCGGATCGAGTCCAAACCCTAAGGTAGATAACATACCTAACTGCCAAACAACGGCAACCAGCGAACATGCTATCGGTAAAAGGGTTAGAGAAATAGAACGACAAAACCAAAAAACCATCAGCGTGGTAATAACAATCGCAATGGCAAAGAAAGCAACAACGCCTTTCGCGCCCTCAGCAACATCGCCAACCATCTTACTAAAACCAATAATATGGATGCTGATATTATCTTTTTCGAATTTTCCTCTAATTTGTTGCTCAAGTTGCTCAGCAATAACAAGTGTATCTAAGCGTGCCCCTGTTTGTGGGTCTGTATCCATTAAGGACGCTTTAACCATGGCACAACTGTAATCGTCGGCAACAATACTACCAACGATACCTGCTTTCTCAATATTGGCTTTAACAACAGCTAAACCTTGTGAATCAGGCTGAAAATTTGCCGGGATAACCGGACCACCAGCAAAACCGTCTTCAACAATTTCAACAAAACGGGTGCTCGGTGAATATAATGATTTAACTTGAATACGGTCAACACCAGGAATGAAAAATAACTGATCATGAACACCTTTTAGCGCGCCAAAGAAAGATTCATTAAAAATATCTCCTTCTGTGTCACAAACTGAGATAAGCACGTTATTAGCGCCACCAAAGTTTTCTCGATATTCAAGATAGGTTTTCATGTAGGTATGATTAAGGGGAATGTGCTTTTCAAAAGCCGCATCAAGCTTTATTTGGCTCGCTTGAAAAACAAGAAAAATACTGGCTAGTACGAAAGCAACAAGCACCATGACTCTTTTACGGAACATAGTGGCTTCGATAACATTAATAAGGGATTCTATTTTCATTTAATTTACTTCATCTGCTTCAGTGGAATTGGCGGTAAGCGTATTTATCGATTTACTTTTATTTTAACTTAGTCAGTGCAATGACTTTAAGACCAACTTCAGAAACGATGACTAACTGGTTATTAAACCAAACACCGCTAATTAACGCTTTGCCGTCAGCTTGAATATTCAAAGAGAAGCTAGCGCCATCATCGTCACTTTTTAAAATAACACCATTATTTCCTAAGACAAAAATACTACCGTTATCACCGAGCACTATCGAATTTAATAAGGCTTGGGTATTGGAATTAATATGTTGCCAAGGCGTGCCACTTTTTAAACTGCGAAAAATATTACCGCGCAAACCAACAACTAATAAATTTCCTTGTTGAGTGCGAGCAATATCATTAAATGAACCTTGATATATTTTGTCAAACGGCAACCATTTTTCGGCAAAATCATTGCTTTTAGCAATTAAACCTACTTCACCCACCATATAAAGCGTACGACCGTCTTTAAAGATGCTATTGAAGTGAGCAAGTATACTGCCTTGTTCATCTAAATAAGCCTCTTCATCTTGTTCTTTTAATTCTTCTAAGTAAGCGAGGTCTTCAGGGAATAGAAACTCACCATGAAATTCAAATGTCCAATTTTCACCGCCATCACTGGTGCGGTATTGCTGACCGTATGCGCCTATCGCTATGCCTTCATTTTTATCTTTGAAAATAATATCGAGTAAAGGTTTTTGCTTAACGGGTAAGTATTGTTGTACTTGCCAATTTTCGCCGCCATCACTAGAAAACAATATAGTGGCGTCATGTCCAACAGCCCAACCATGAGTAGCATCAATAAAATATACTGCCGTTAGGGTTGAACGAACGGGAACGTTAGCTTGACGCCATGTAATTGCGTCGTTTGAAAGTAAAATATGACCACGTTCACCTACAGCGACAAGCTGCTTATCGTTGATTTTAAAAATATCAAGCATAAGTGATTTACTGGCTAAAGGTGCTTGCATAGCAGGAAGTTGCTGTGAAAAAGCATTAAGGAAGAATAAAGTGCTAAAAAGGAAAGCCAACAGACGTTGCATAAAGAAGAATTCTCATTCGTTAATAATTAAAGTGTTACTTTTATCATATCATCCATGACATTGTTAAAGTTTCTTATCTTTTAAAGTATAACGGCTGACAGTTGTCAGCCGTTATAAATGTTTAAACCTAGCGGTTATCTGCGCCCTTCACGTCTTAATGCAGAAGAAGTAAATGATATATCATCTAACTCAGCTGAAAAGTCATACATTTTAGCTTCATTATCTAAGCCCATTGCTATGTAGCGACGAGACTGTAAATCATGGAACACTTCAAGTGTAGACCATTGTGTAGGAACTTCGTAATAATTCAAACCATGGGCAACACCAACACGATATAACTCGTCACGGTTATCGTAAATATCGGTTACCGCAATTTGCCAGCTATCTTCATCAATAAAGAAAACACGTTTTTTGTAAGTATGGCGTGTATCTGATTTTAAGTTAGCTTCGACAACCCATACACGATGTTTTTCATAACGAACATGTTCTGGGTTAATGTGGCCTGGCATTAAAATATCCGCATATTTTAATGAGTCGCTGTGTAAACGATAATCATTGTAAGGGATCAATAATTCCTGTTTCCCTTTTAATGTCCAGTTGTAACGGTTTGGTGCGCCGTTAAACATGTCGAAATCATCTGTGGTACGTAATCCATCAGACGCTGTACCTGGCGTGTCATAAGCAACATTTGGTGCACGGCGAACACGACGTTGTCCGGTGTTGTATGTCCAAGCTTGGCGTGGTGTTTGTATTTGGTTCATTGTTTCATGAACTAATAATGCGGTACCCGCTAAACGTGCTGGTTCAGTTACTTTTTGCTTAAACTTAAACAAAATATTTGTTTCTTTAAGTTTATCTGCTGAAGCACCTTTAACCCCATATGGGATCATAAGCTGATCGTCAAAACCTAAATAAGTATAATCACCAGAAGCGGTCGGAGCTGCTTGACCCCCTTCTCGTGTTAAAGATTCACCACGATAACGTAAAATGTGATTCCAAATAGCTTCTAAGCCATCTTTTGGTACCGGAAATGGGATACCAACAGCCGCGTTAACAATACCATTACCGCCTTCAACTAATTCTGTACGTCCGGCATTATCAATACTTGCTTGATAAACATGCTCAGGGTAAGAAGCTGAACGTCTTGATTGGTAAACATTCATTTTATAAGTATCAG
Source organism: Colwellia sp. BRX8-9 (assembly GCF_014077245.1). NCBI lineage: Bacteria > Pseudomonadati > Pseudomonadota > Gammaproteobacteria > Alteromonadales > Colwelliaceae > Colwellia > Colwellia sp. BRX8-9. The sequence goes on along the minus strand of NZ_JACGVN010000014.1, from coordinate 85,503 downwards.
GATATGTTTCAAATAACTTGACCTGACCCGGCGTTAACATGGCTTTATATTCACCCACGTTAGCCGCAGTGATCGTGTATTTTACTTTGTCGGTAGAAAATGGGTCTATATGGTGATCACCAACGGTATAGCCAGCAGGAACAGAAGTAATACCACCGTTCCATGCAGGAATAGAACCGTCTTTATTGGCCGCACGCACTGCGCCAATCGGTGTTAGTTCTTTACTTAACTTTGCGACCTCAGTCGATGAAACTTTAGCTAAAGTTGCTGTTGACACAATAGCCAAACTTACTGCAACTGAGGCTAATGTTAATTTTTTTAGTGAATTTTTCATAATATTGCTCATTAACTTAGCCCTTATATAGAATATTTAATGCTGAATGAAATGTAATCGCGGTCTGCTATTTGATTGGTTGTACCTACGCCATCCCAAAAACCGTTATAGTTAATGTCTGCTGACCAGCGACTTTGGTAATTAAAGTTAATACCTAAGGCGACAGACTTACGTTTTTCAACAAATAAGAATAATGGATCTGGTGTGGTACCTTTAACATCATGAGAGAAAACCACACGTGGTGAAATGTTAATACCAGCGATAACGTTATTAAAGTCTAACTTAGCAATTGCACGGTAACCCCAAGCAAATGCGTCTGGGAACGGGTTAGTTTCAACACCGTCCTGAACTGCCATTTCTAAACCTTCTTTACCGGCAATGCCACCGTTACGTGCAGTACCTGGACCATTTAATCGTAATACGTCTTGGTCAGGCATGTCTTGCAGGTTAATACCACCCACTTCAACTAATGTTGTTAACTGGCTGGCGCCAAATGAAGGACCCCAAAGATGCGTTAGCGTTGTTTGTGCTTGTAAAGTATCTGATAGAACAAAACCATCAGCATGTTCGCCGCCCTGGAATATTGGCATTTGAGAAATACCATCAAGCTCAGTGCGACCTTGATCATTCGCTAGTTGCTGTGGCATCGCCGCAAACAATAACTCAACATCATCAATTTGCAACGGTTCATCTTGGCGGTAAGTAATTTCACCGGCAACAGAAGTTGTGCCTAAAACGGTGTTAAAGCTCATTGCATAAACTTTAATGTCTTCTACGTAATCAAGTTCTACACGAGAGAAGGCTTTCAAATTTGTATAATTTTCTTCAGTAATAGCGCCTGAAAGTAACATACCAATATCATGACCAATAGCTTCATTACTAAAATCAGCAGTAACACCAGCAAATATTGGGCGACGGCTATGGTAATTCATGTGGTAAAGACTGATTTCGGTGTCGTTGAATTCAGGTAAAAACCATGATAAACGAAGACCATACTGGCCACCATCTTCAGGTTCATTTTCTGCATCAGCTTGACGAAGTGTAACCTTCGTTGGAAAAGCGCCTAAATAAGCTGCGCCGATACTTTCAGCAGGAACAGCGCCAGCAGCAATAGCACCACTAAGGGTATTTAGACCTTCAATAAGATAATCTAAGTCCATATCAGGGTTACTACCAAAGCCTAACTGAACATTATTAAACTGACCACCGTCACCAGCAAAGTCATTAGTTGAGAAGTAGCTACCCGGTGCTGGTAACACTGTTTTTTCCCAGTTGTACTGGTAGAAGGCTTCAATATTGAAATTCTCAGAAACACCAAGTGAACCCCAAATTGCACCGAAAGGAATAAAGGCTTCTTTCAATTCTGAACCAGGAGCACGAAGACGAGCGATATCAACAGGGTTTAACTCACTAATACCGTGAGAGATTAAAGTACTTTCACCCCAGCTGATCACTTGTTGGCCGACACGAACAGAAAGCGGCATGTCACCTACAACGAAATCACCATAAACGAAAGCATCAAGTAATCTTACGTCATTACATATTTGATCACTTGCTTCACCGTCACGACAAGGATCGTTTCTAACCTCTGATAAAGGATTAGTCCACGCTCGGTCGCCGTCACTCATTTCAAAATCATAGAAATACATGCCACGAACGAACAAACCAAAGTTTTCATAACGAACTTCTAGTTCGTGTGAACCTTTGATTATCTGAGAAAAGCTATCACCGGCGTTATAGTTAAGGTTAGCGTTATCACCATTGGTTGAATAACCGCCTTTTCCATTCCATACCGTTGCAGGATCAGGATTTGGATTTAATGATGGATGATAATTACTAAAATCAAAACCATTATTTAAATTGTTTGACTTACCAACATTATCATTCCAGTTGCGATCTTCTACACGCCAACTTTGACCGTAACTAAACGTTGAATCAAAAGTAACGTCGAAGTTGCCTAATGTAAAATTCTCTGCTTGTGCTTGGCTTACTGTCGCTAAACAAACAAGCGCAGCGGTTATACTGGCAGCTAAAGGTTTTTTATAAAACCGATTGCGAGGGCTATATTTCATTTATTCTCTCCCCAGAGCGTGTAGATTATATTTTATTTTTATCATCGCTACTTACTATTTGAAATAAGTGGTCTAAAACAATAATTGCATCATTTTATCAATGGTGCAAGAGGTAAAAACAATTGATAATACCCTGTGTTTTAATGACTTCTAATCAATAAAAAGCGAATCAGACACTAGCGTTTTAAACAAGCGTTTAAAACAAAAAATTCTTCATATAGATTTTAACAAGTAGTTACTTGTATTAAGTGTTACAGCGAAACAGGCCAATAGCCTTCAAACACATCAAATGGTCCGACCACTGTTTAAAGCTAATACTCTAATCATGCCATTTTTGTCACAGATAAAAATTTATTATTTTCAGTTTCTAGACAAAAAAGCCCCTTAATACCTGTAGATAATAAATATTTTCGCATATGCATTGCCGGAAATTGTACCCGCACTCCTTGAGTTGTAGTAACAACCATCTGCTGAGCTTTACCTTCATAATAAGGGAAAAACTCAGCAGTGGTCATATTTATTGAAAAGAAATATTTCATAAAAGAGTTAGCTCGCTAAGGCCGCATCAAGTTTTTCTTTTAAGTCTTTTGATAAGTTTTTAAGTGTAGTCAACTTCTCTAATTCTGCGCGCATCAATTCCTGTCTAGATAAATCAAAAGATCTAAATTGAATTAAAGGCGTAATGAGCCTTGAAGCCACCTGTGGGTTTATTTCATTCAACAAAGCGATTTGCTCTGCGAGAAACTGATAACCCTGGCCTGACTGACAGTGAAAATAACGCGGATTATTAACGCTGAAGCTACCCACTAATGAACGTGCCCGATTTGGATTCTTTAAGCTAAATAACGGGTGAGTTAATAAGTTACCCAATGAAGTAAAAATATCTTCGCTACATTGTTGAGCCGCAAGACTAAACCACTTATCCATGACTAATGCTGTACTCTGCCATTTTTTTTCAAAATGCTGTAACTGCCCTGCTAAGTCAGCTGAGTTGTTTTCAGCTGAGCAGACTAATGCTGCCAAAGTATCAGTCATGTTATCTGACGATTGATATTGTTCTACTACCTTGCTCTTTTGATGCTCAAGTAAAGAGAGGTAAGACAAACAAACATTTTTTAGTGCGCGTTGGCCAACTTCTTCACCGTCATATTTATAGGCAAAAGATTTATTGGCAGTAAAGGCTTTCTCAAAACTAGCGGTTAAGCCGGTCACTAAAAATAACTTCACTGCGGCAATAGCATTAACTACTTTGATGGGATCAACCTGTGCTATTTCTGCGACAACTTCGTCAAAACTAGGCAGTGATAATTGTTCGGCTTTAAAGGAATTATCGGTATTTGCGTCAAAAATAGCTTGATAAGTCGTTAATAAACTCTGTGGCAGAACAAAGCTACTGTCATCGACTAACGCTTTAATATAATTCAACATCAATTGCTGACCAGCGTCCCAACGACAAAACTCATCATCGGCAAAAGCCATAATGGTTGCCAGCTCTTTATCTGTTTGCTTAATCGTAAGCTTCACCGGCGCTGAAAAATCTGCCAATATCGCTAGCACAGGTTTAACAGCAAGATTGTCAAAGGTCCATGTTTGCTGCTCAGTGGTTAACTCAAGTAACTCACGTCCGATCACCTTATTGTTTTCGATAAGCTCAATAGCAACAGGGATATGTAATGCTTTACCCTCGCTACCGTCTTTTTGATTTGGATTTTTCTGGGTCAAGGTTAATTGATACTGTCCCTTTGAAAAAATCTCATTTACAGATAATGTCGGCGTACCCGACTGATAGTACCAGCCTTTAAATAAATCAAGGTCAACACCCGAGGCATCTGACATCGCATTAATAAAGTCATCACAGGTCACGGCCATACCATCGAAGCGAGCAAAATATAAGTCCATGCCTTTTCTAAACTTAACTTCTCCTAACAAGGTGTTAATCATGCGGATGACTTCAGCACCTTTTTCATAAACGGTTAAGGTGTAAAAATTATTCATCTCTAGTACTTTTTCAGGACGAATAGGATGAGCCATAGGTCCGGCATCTTCAGCGAACTGTTTTGAACGCAGCAATCTCACATTTTTAATACGGTTTACTGCAGCACTGTGCATATCAGCGCTAAACTGCTGATCGCGAAATACTGTTAAACCTTCTTTTAGACTTAACTGGAACCAATCGCGGCAAGTTACCCGATTACCCGTCCAGTTGTGAAAGTATTCATGACCGATCACAGCTTCAATATTAAAGAAATCAGTATCGGTGGCACTCTCATTATCTGCTAAAACAAATTTCGAATTAAAAACATTTAAGCCTTTATTTTCCATCGCTCCCATATTGAAGAAGTCGACGGCTACAATCATGTAGATATCGAGGTCATAAACTAAACCAAAGGTTTCTTCATCCCAAAGCATCGATTTTTTTAGTGATGCCATCGCATGGTGAGCTTTAGGTAAGTTACCTTTATCAACAAATATTTCTATTGCCACATCGCGTTTATCTTGGGTGGTAAAGGTATCAACAAGTAAGTCAAAATCACCAGCAACCAGAGCAAATAAATAACAAGGTTTTGGATGAGGGTCATGCCAACAAGTAAAATGTTTCCCTTGCGGTAAATCACCCGCTGCAGTTTTATTGCCATTTGATAACAAATAAGGGTAACGCTTTTTATCAGCAATGACTTTGGTTGAAAAGGTCGACATCACATCAGGACGATCTAGGTAATAGGTTATACGTCTAAAACCCTCGGCCTCACATTGTGTACAAAAAGCGCCGCCCGACTTAAATAAGCCTTCGAGTGAGGTGTTATTAAGTGGGTCAATTTCAGTCACTATAGTTAGTGTAAATTCATCAGCACTAATATCTAGGGTTAACTGTGTGTCACTGACCTGATAATAACTTTCAGGCAAGTCTTGATGATCAATTTGCAATGAAATAAGTTTCAATTGCTCGCCATCAAGCACTAATTGCTTAGCCTCTTTATTTTCACGTTTAATCGCCATAGTGCTGGTTACTATGGTTGCCGTGTCAGCAAGTTCAAAGGTCAGATCGACGGTGGTAATAGAAAAATTTGAAACTTGGTAATCAGATAAATAGCGCGCTGTAAAGTCAGTCATGAGCGTTTCCTTTTTGAAAATATAAAGCCTGTAAAAACAGGCTTTATATTAAGTCGATATGAAGCGTAAATAAAGGATGAATATCCTCTTTTTATCGCAATGTTCTTTGATGTTAGCTCTTTATCGCTTCGTCACTGTTTGTTGCTAACATTTTAATTTTAAAACCGGTGTAACCATAAACGATGGCAAGCACCGGGTTAATTAAATTAAAAAAGCAATAAAAAATATAATCGTATGATGTTAATGCCAACGCGCCAAACATAAAGGCACCACAAGTGTTCCATGGAATTAACGGTGAAGTAATAGTGCCTGAATCTTCTAACGTACGACTTAATAGTGTTGGATGAAAACCTCGGCGTTTAAATTCAGCTTTAAACATACGACCAGGCATAACTATCGCCATATATTGATCGGCTGTTATTAAGTTAGTGCCAATACAAGTTGCAACAGTGCTGGCGATTAAGCTTCCCGTTGATTTAGCTGTTGAGAGAATGGCTTTAACAAATTTATTTAGCATACCTAAATGCTCTAACACGGCACCAAAACTTAAGGCACACATTACCAACCAAATCGTGTTTAGCATACTCGACATACCGCCACGACTAAGCAATTCATCAATTTGTTTGTTGCCAGTGTTAACCACTACGCCATCAAAAAATGCTGTCCAAACCACGGTTATATAAGCTTTAACGCCACTAACGCCTTCTGCAGCCATGTTTAAAATAAGCTCTTGCTGAAAAACTAACGCCCAAACAGCGCCAATTAAAGCACCAATCGCCACAGCAGGAAATGCTGGTACTTTTTTAAAGGCTAAATAAAGTAAGATAAAAAGTGGGATAAGATTAAGTATAGAAATATTATAAGTTGCATCTAGTGTGGTCAGCAAGGCATCAATACTTGTGGTGTCTCCAGTTACATTTGAAGAGTGATCAAAGCCAATAATAAGAAACAGCACCAAGGCGATGCTAATAGAAGGTATGGTGGTCCATAACATATATCGAATATGTTCAAATAATTCACTGCCTGCTACTGCAGGAGCAAGGTTAGTCGTTTCAGATAACGGCGATAATTTATCACCAAAATAAGCACCTGAAATAACAGCTCCCGCCGTAACCGCAGTCGACATTTCAAAACCGTTCGCAATGCCAATAAAGGCAACACCGACCGTTGCCGCTGTAGTCCAAGAACTGCCAATACTCATTGCGACAATACCACAAACTAAACAGGCAGCGGCGTAGAACCAACTAGGGTCAATAATTTGTAAGCCATAATAAACCATCGTAGGCACAGTACCAGACAGTAGCCAAGTTCCTATTAATGAGCCAACTGCTAACAGTATTAAAATTGCCCCCAAAGAAATAGAAATACCACCGACAATTGACTTCTCAATCGACTGCCACGTATAACCATTCTTGATACCAATAACAATCGCTATACCCATAGCGAGTAATAAAGCAATTTGATTTGGACCATAAGAGGAGTTGTCAGCAAAATACCAAACGGCTGTTGTTAACATAACAACTAATGCAAAAATAGGAATTAACGCATCTAGCATGCTCGGTTCTTTGTGGGTGTTGATTACTACGGGTTGATTGTCTTTTTCTGGCTCTGTCATGTGCGATGCCGACCTTAAGTTTTTTATAGTTATAATTTTTAATGTTTATATCGTTTTTATTAACGAGTTATCTTATTTTTCATTAGGAAAAATAGTACAACGCTAATCAAATTGATATTAATCACAAACCCCTAAAAGTCAGGGTAACGCATATAGGCTAATCTATAGAAGAAATTGAGTTTAGCTTTTTTCTTACATAAAAGCCGCAATTAAGCGGCTTTTTTGGGTGGGTAATCATTATTTTTTAGCGACTTTACCCAGCGAGATTAAATCAAAAGTTATCTTAGCCGTTTCATCTAAAAATGGATCCAATTCTTCTAACTCATCAGGTAAGTCTTCAAGTGATTTCACTTTTTCTTTACCCATAACAACTAATCGTTCATTAACACGAATAAGTTGCTTCGCTTTTCGTTCTTCGCGTTTTGCTTTACGTTCATCTAACTTAAGGGAAATAGTTTTATCGTCTTTCTCTTTTTGATAAACCGCAATATCATCAAGTAAGTAGTTAAACTCACGATTGCCTTTAACACGCTCACTATGCAGTGAAGTGAGGTACGTTAAGTCAGCCGATAAGTTACCTAAAGCTTGATATTTTGCCTTAGGGATTTGATCCCAAGGTAGTGCATTTTTCTCTCGACTTTCTCCCCAGTCTTCTGGGTCAACAGCCGTTGGAAAAGAAATATCGGGTAAAACACCTCTATGCTGAGTACTACCACCATTGATACGGTAAAACTTAGCGATGGTAAATTGAATACTACCTAATGGATTATCATAAAGGTCATAAACTCGCCCTAGTCCACGATGTTGCTGAACAGTACCTTTACCAAAGGTATGTTCGCCTACGATTACCCCACGACCATAATCTTGAATCGCTGCGGCAAAAATTTCAGAAGCAGAAGCACTGTATCTGTCAACCATCACGGTTAATGAGCCATCATAAGAACTGACTCCATCATCATCACTATTAACTTGTACTCGGTTTGCACCATCACGTATCTGGACAACGGGGCCTTTATCAATAAATAAACCCGTTAATAATGTTGCTTCACGTAATGAACCACCGCCATTACCACGTAAATCAATAATAATACCAGCGACTTGTTCGGCTTTAAGTTTATCGAGTTCTTTGTTCACATCGCGCGATAAATTATTATAAAAACTAGGTATAGTGATAATGCCTAATTTTTTAGACTTTTCATCACCTTTAGTTTCAAAATACACTTCAGACTTTGCCGCTCTGTCTTCAAGGACTATTTTATCACGAACAATCGTAACAACTTTAATAACGGCATCATCTTCCGCTTCCGCTGGCAAAATTTGCAAACGAACTTTGGTGCCCTTAGGTCCTTTAATGAGATCTACAACATCATCTAAACGCCAACCGATAACATCTTCAAATTTATCATCGTCTTGCGCAACACCGACGATTCGGTCTTTAGGTTTTACTTCGTTTGATTTGTCTGCCGGTCCACCGGGAACAACGCTATTGATAACCGTATAGTCTTCTTCAGCTCTAAGTACCGCACCAATCCCTTCAAGAGACAGATTCATGTCCATTTGAAATTTTTCAGCATTTCTTGGTGATAAATAAGAGGTGTGAGGTTCAACAACGCGAGCAAAGCTATTCATGACGACTTGAAAAACATCTTCACTTTCACTTTGTTTTAATCTTTTAATCGCATAACGATAGCGTTTGCCTAAAACTTCTTGCACTTTAGGCCATTCTTTACCCGCTAAGGTTAAATTTAGGGCGTCGTACTTAACTTTTAAGCGCCATAACTCATTTAATTCTGCACTATCTTTTGGCCAATCAGCTTCTTCACGGTCGAAGTTATAAACTTCGTTTACAGTAAAGTCGAAAGGTTCTTTTTCTAAAAGGCTTAATGCATATTCATAACGCTCGGCACGTCTTTGAAGGTTTAAGTTAAATATGTCATAGGCTATATCTAACTTACCACGAGCGATTATTTGATCAAATTCAAGACGATGCTTTTGAAAGTCTTCTATATCGGTCGCTAAAAAAACATTTCGAGCATAATCAAGTTGTTTTATATAACGGTCAAATATTTTTTCAGAGAGCGCATCATCCATGTCAACTTTCGAGTAATGGGCTCGAGTAAACTGCGCAGTAACGCGTTTACTCGATGCAGCATGCTGGCTTTCAGGAGCCAATATGGGTAGCGATTCTACCTTATCAAGATTTTCGACAGCAAAGATGTTCATTGCTGATAGCGACAAAGAAACGGCAATTGCGATACGACAAATTTTTAGCATGCCCAAAACACTCCAATTTATTCAGTAAATATATTTTTAATTTGTGTCTTAACAACCATTCCTGAATTTAATTGTACACTCACATCTTTACCAGCAACTTCAGTGATAACAGCGTTCATAGGCGAGTTGCCTAATTTAACTTTAACGCTTTTACCAACAACGACTGCGCTGTCTTCAACAGGAACAAGTTTAACTTCTGCTTTAGTATTTGTCGATTTAGTTGATTTTACCGACTTAAACTTAGCTTGTTTTTCTTGCTTTGCTTCTAGGTTGTGAGCAGACGGTTTTGCTTCAGTAGGATTGTCTGACTTATTAAGCTTAGATCCTTTATAAGGCTTTTTGCTTGCTTTGTCGTGTTTGTTTTTGTTACCAAATTTGTCTTGGCTTTCTTTTAGTGTCTTACTGGCATAGTCAGCTTGCTCTTGATCTATCTCAGCAGAGTCATTGCCATCGATATCAACACGAAAGTTACCCAACTTAACCGCTTTCAAATAACGCCAGCTGCTAGTGTAATGTCTTAATGCTTGGCGTAAGCGAGTTTTACTTACAGTGCCATCTTCCGCTAAATTTGCAGACAAATCTTGAAAGATGCCGATTTTAAGCGCTTTAGCTGGACCATCAACCGAGAAACACTTTGGAAATTTATCCGCTAAATAAGCAATAATTTCTTTTGTGCTTAACCGTTTAACTTCAGTTTCTTGCTCTGCTGCTACTGGTGTTTGTTGTGCAACGTCAGTATCAACTGCAACGTCAGTAGTTACTTCAGTTTCAGTATTACTCATTTCTGTTTTGCTCACTTCGTTTACTATTTTAGTGTCCATAAATACAACTTTTTAAAAATTCTTAAATCTAAGAGGTTAAATCTTGAAGGTACTGTTCACGGTTATCCAACAAATGTTGGCACCAGTCATAAATATCTTCACTATCTATGTCAGGTAGTGATTCTTGGCAAATCCAAGTGTCCCAAACCAAAGATAATAATTGCGCTAATATCTCTGGTTCAATATCTTCTTCGGCTAAATCATAAATCAGATGATAAATTTCATTTATTCGTTCGGCAACGAATTCTTCTTGGCCATCCCAGTCACCGACAATACTTTCGCTAACGAGATAATCATGAATAACGATAATTTCTTTCATTAGTTTAACACGCCATGCTTGATGATCATATTTTCAAATAAATTAATTATTGCTTCCAAACCTTGTTGATCAATTTCATCAAAATGATCATAGGCTGTGCTATCTATATCAAGGACAGCAATAATATTGTCACCGACTTTTACCGGAATAACAATTTCTGAATTACTACTTGCATCGCAAGCAATGTGACCATCAAAAGAATGAACATCGGCAATACGCTGTGTGGTGCTTTGGCTAACTGCTGTGCCACAGACCCCTGTGCCAACAGGAATACGAATACAAGCCACTTTACCCTGAAAAGGCCCTAAAACTAGTTCATTATCAATTAAACGATAAAATCCAACCCAGTTTACTTGTGACAAGTGCTCAAAAAGTAAGGCGCTGATATTTGCCATGTTAGCAATAATATCAGGTTCATCGCTGATTAAGGCATCAACTTGTTGGTAAAGTTCTTGATATAAATCATTTTTATTCATAAATACCGGTATTCTTATGTTTATCAAAGATAAGTGATGGTCAAAAAACGCATAACATAACCCGATAACCCGCGAAGTTAAAGCAATTATTACAGATTTTATGCACTTTTAACTTATATTGCTGCAAATTAGCTTAACTGCCGCTTTATTTCTCGGTTTTTATAGCAAAAGTAACATTCACTTGAGCAACAACATTACTTTCTGCTACTTGTGAATTAAAACCGCCGTTACTTCTACCTGCCACACCATAAGTGTTTGGTGTGTGATAAGCAGACTCAGTCAAATTTGAAATCTTACCTAAGGTAACGCCCATTTGCTTGGCAATAGTGATGGCTTTTTGGTGCGCATTTTTTAAGGCATTGATCAGCGCTTGTTGATACAAAGCTTCATCGTTTATTATTGAAGTTTGCAAAGCAGAAATGCGATTAACACCGATTTTTACAACATTATCGAGTAATTGGTCATAGCGCGAAAAATCGCTAAAAGTCACTTTTATGGTACGAGAGACTTCAAAGTAAACTTTTTCTTGCTGAGCCGCTGAGTTATCTGCTAATTGATGACTATTAATAAACGCTTTCGTGTTGCTTTTTTCGAACTCGCCTTGATTAGGCAACTTCTGATGAACGATTATCGCTGGCACATCAGCCGGTATTTCATAGCGGGGAATTAATTCTAATCGAGCGGATTCAATAGCAGACTCAGCAATGCCCATTGATAAATACATCTGGGTCACTAACTGGCTTTTGTGGTCAACCAAGGCTTTAGCTTTGCTGGCAACATTGCCGCGCTGGCTAACCGTCACCGTAAAAGTAAACTTGTCAGGCTTTGCACTAACCGACCCTTTACCAATGACTTCAATACCCTGATTCGTGTATTGCTCTGCCGTGATTGATAATGAAAATAAACTGATCATAATAACGAGTAGGTATTTCATCTTATCCCCAATAGTGAGTTGTTTGTAAAAAGGTACATTAACTATTTTACTTCTGTTGAATAGATTCAACAAATCGTTTTTGTTGTTCTTTATTTGCTTTATGCCACCAAAACTTTAATTTATTTAAAGCATCGTCTGATTTGTTAATATCGCTACTTTGTTTATTATTTTCAGGCGTTTTAGCCAGCTGTTTTTGATGTTCAGCTATTTTTTTAAAGGCTAAACCCGCTTCAAATTCAGTTAAACTTTGATTAAGCACAAATATAGCGTCTTGTTGAACTGAGTTTTCATTAAAAGACTTTATTTCAATGGTCGGGGATTGGGCAAATTCACGTGCGTTAAAGCTGTCAGATATAACGGGGGTGACCATAATGTACTTCTGGTGGACGGTTTCTTTTAAAGTAAATAAAATAACTTGGGGAGCAGACTTTATCGTTACGTGGTCGTCGTCATCATAATTTTCAAAAAGCTCGCTATATTGCACGATTAAAATATTTTCACCGCGCTTTATATCAACGACAGTATTTCGGCTAAAGAAATCACTACTTGCCTTTTCACCATTAACTTTTATCAATTTATAAACATCAGGCACCACCAATTGTGCAGCGACAACATCGTTGACATTTATAAAACAAAAAAATAAACAAGCTAATAAATTAAAAGACCAAGGTGTCATCAGTAAAACCTACACAAAAAGAATTAACGAAAGCTTAGCTTATCGTTAATTCTTACTATTTGCGATTTAACTTATGATAAATTCTGTTATTAATAAGCGTATTTGAAGTAACTAACGAATAGCCCAGTGCTTGATGTCTTGTTCGGTTAAAAACTGTTCTGCATTTTCGCCCTGCATTTGAGCTAACGTCGCCAATATACCCGCTTGAATGCATTGTGGTGCTGAAACAGTCATTGACCGCGGTGCATGCTCAATTGGCCAACCCGTTTTAGCATTTAGAATATGGCTGTAACGTTGACCGTTTTTCTCTAAAAAGCGCTTTGCATCGCCACTCGTTGCCAGTGCACCTTTAAATAATGAGACGACTATGGTTTTTTTGTCGACAAAACCAGGGTGCTCTACTCCAACTTGCCACGGTTGACCATTTTTTCTTGATGAATTTGTCGCTAAATCGCCACCTAAATTCACCAATACGGGTTGTTGTGTTAATAAATTTATTAAGACTATGGCGCGATCAACCGCATACTCTTTACCAATACCACCGAAATCAATTTCCATATTTATCGGTAAAGTCACTTGGCGATTATCGTATTTTATTTTATGCCAACCCACATTCTCCATGGCCTTTTTAACCGCCAGCGAAGTAGGAATATTGTCAGAGCAATCAAAACACCAGACTTTTCTTAGCACGCCTGAGGTTATATCAAATATCCCATCGCTAAGTTGGTAACAAGTATCGGCAAAGTTTAAGAAAGCAAAAGTCTCATCGTCAATAGCGATGGGCTTACCCTGACTTTGATTTATCTGGCTACAAAGGCTATCGGAGTTGTAACGGCTATACTTGTCTTCAATGCGCCAAACTTCTGTACTGACTTGTTCACCAAGCTGTTTGGCAAGCGCGGGGTCAGAGGTTTCAATAATCACCTCACATGGACTGGCCATAGCATCAAATTGAATACAGAATCCGTCTGAGCGTTTGGCCAGTTTTATTTCTCTAAGTTTATTCAATTGTCACCTTGGTAAAAAGATAAAGCCCTTATTTATGTGATTAAATAAGGGCTTGTATTATTTAGATTATTACTACACTTTAGAACGAATAGCTAACCTGCGCAATTATTGCATCAATGCTTTCATATATATCTATGTTAGCTAAAGCACTAGGCACCTTATGTCCGGCACTTTTTGGGTCTTGGCGATAATATTCAAGTCTAAAAGACAAATCATTACCATCTGCTAACTTCATACCATATTTTAAACCAACCGTATAAGCGGTCATTTCACCAATACGGTAATCGGCACTGGCAAACTCAGGTGTTGCATCATCTTCCATTAAGAAAGGTTGATAAAATTGGGCTGCGCCTTGTTGATAAAAACGTAAATGTGGCTCTAAATAACTACCGTTACCTAACGGAATATAAAAGCGAGTATCTACCGTATGAGACTTTATATCCCAGTCATCCCACATATACCGATATGACACATCTAAAATAGTTTCATCAAAGTGATATTTTGTTTGTGCAAAAACACTTTGTTTGGTCCGCTCATTAGGGCGATTCTCATATAAATAGTCTTGTGCAAGACCTTCGTTATTTAACAAACTTAAGACTTTAAAGGGATCCGTTAAATAGCCATCAACAACCGAATAGGAATAATTAAACTGTGTGACCATACGTCTATTAATGACTTGGGTAAAACCTACCATAATATCCGAGGTGGTTTTATCATCATCGCTGCCCATTCGAGTAGCATCATGAGCACTTTCGTCTTCGCTGTCATTATAAGCTGACGCCATAGAAGCAAAAGGTTTAGGTAAGCCCCCTTCTGGTGTAAAGGTGTCTTGAAAATGACTTAAACCAAAAGAAATAGTCGAGTTCTTCTTATTAAAGTCATAAGCAATATTGCCATTTACCCCTAAAGACAAGTAATCATATTCTTTTGAAAGATGCCCACCGACACTGCCTGTAAAATTAGGTGCGAGTGCTTGCGTCCACTGAGCATTCAGCTGTACACGCGTATCATGAAAAGTGTCATCAAGGGGTGTTTCACCTGCTTTAACTTGATAATCTCCTTTACCAGAGGGTCTGGTAAACGTTTGAACATCGGGCTGAGCAACGGCGCCATTGGCTGAAGCCCCGGTTAATGCATCAACCGTTAACTTCAAATTTAAAATACTATCGTCGCTGTAAGTTTTTTTAGCATTAAAAACAGCTTCTGCTGCTGAAACACGATCAGCCTCACTGTAATATAAAAACGCGGAGTCAAAAGACCAAGTATCTTTATCTGCTGCTACTGATGTTGGGGCAGCACTAACTTGAACACTGCCTAACAAAGCGGTAGTTGCTAAAGTTAACGCAGCCTTGAGGTTCTTTTTGTTGATAGTTTTTTTCGATTTACTCTCGTTAATTAATTGCATCCACAACCTCCGCCACCGAAGCTTTTACCGCCGCTTGATGCTTCTTTACTGAAATAAATATGATCATCAAGTGCTGAATCAATTGGTGAAGATGTTAAAGCCATTTGCTCTTTTGCTAACAAATCACGTTCCCAAGGTTCGACACCTAAACTTGAGCAACCTGATGCCAAAGTTACCGCAGCAAAAACCAGTGAATATTTAAATTTATTGTTCATTGAAAACCTCATTATTCTCTTTATATTATTCGTTAGAGAGCAAGTAACTGTTGAATTTCTTGTTCGTATTGTGAAACTTTGTTGGTAAAAAAACCACTATGTGCGTATTTAATCTCACCTAACTTGTTGATGATCAAACTACTGGGCATCCCCTGAATTTTAAAAAAGCGCGCAAGCTCTCCGTTAGGATCATAAATTACCGCAAAGTTTGCTGGGTTCTCTCGTAAAAATTCAGTGGCTAATCTTTGTTCCGTATCGAGATTGATACTGATAACAGTAAAGCCTTGTGCTTGATGCTCATTCTGCATTTTATTCATCCACGGGAATGATTTACGACAAGGACCGCACCAAGACGACCAAAAATCTACATAAATAACATCACCATGGTGTTGAGCTATTAGGGTATCTAATTGCATTTTAGCTGAACTTTCAGATAGATTATTCGCTTGGGCATGACTCAGTAATGCTAAAGACGTTAGCATCAAAAGGAAAAAAAATTGCAATCTTTTAATAGCCACTATTGCTGTTAGATAAGGATGTTGTGCGTTGAGTATGTTCACTGAAATACCATCAAGAAATATAATTGACGCTATCTTAGTTATGTTTTCTTAAGGAAAGCTTAAGAAAAATTAAACAAACTTAATAATGACTTTTTAACGGTCATCGCCAAAAGTTATCACCGCTTTATTTTCCAACCACAAGGGGTATTGGGTCATCACTTTACTGAACATCCGGCTTTGTAAATAGTTATTTAGCCATGCCCTAAGTTTCGGATACGGTGAATGTAAATACCATTGCCGCTCGACTTTTGAAAACTTACGAATAAAAGGCAATAAAGCGATATCGGCCAAACTGTTTTTGTCTGACATAAGAAATTCAGTGAGTTGTAGACGTTGCTCTAAATCGGCTATGTATTTTTCACACGCAGCTCTATCACTGGCCAGTGAAGTTTCATGATAACGTTTTGCACACTGATATTTATCAAAACATTGTTTAAATTCATCATCAAATGTTGAAATTAACGATAACATTTCTGGTAATAAATCAGGTGTATCACTATGCAGAAGGTTATCGGGATCGCTTTTATCTAATGCCCACAGCATAACCTCCAGACTCTCTTCAATAACCCGTGGCTCTCCCGTATCAAGTTCGGTGACTAAAACTGGGACCGTGCCTTTTGGAGATACCGCAATCATTTCATCAGGTTTATCGGTTAATACCAGGTCACGTAATGCAACTGTCTGTTTTGCATAATATATTGCGATTCTTGCGCGCATTGCATAAGGACAGTTTCTTAAGGAATAGAGTACAGGTAACGACGAGTTTGGCTTCATGGGCGTTTATTTATAGAAAATATAAAATAATAAGTTACTTTAACGGTATTCATTAAGGAAATATATCGGTAAAATCGCCACCTTTAAATTTAAGTGAAAATAAGTGACCCCATGGATCAAAAAATAGAGTTATTAGCACCCGGCGGTGATGTCGAAGCAATTAAAGCAGCGATTATTGCTGGAGCCGATGCCGTTTACTGTGGCCTAGATACTTTTAACGCCCGTAATCGTGCGACTAATATCTCCTTTGATCAACTTGTTGGCGTTATTCGTTTAGCTCATCAGTATCAATGTGAAATATTTTTAACCTTGAATGTGGTGATCTTAGAGCGTGAATTTGCTTCACTGGCTAAATTATTAACTAAACTTGCCAACACCACACTTGATGGTGTTATCGTGCAAGATATTGGCATGTTCTATCTGCTTACCCAGCATTTTCCAACCTTAGATATTCACGCATCAACGCAATTAACCACCCATAACGTGGGTCAAATACCTTTTTTGAAAAAACTCGGTGCATCACGAGTGAATTTATCAAGAGAGCTAGATTTACGTGAAATTACCGCAATGGCAGCAGCGGGTAAAGCGCACGATACCTTAACAGAAGTTTTTGTGCATGGTTCACTCTGTGTGGCTTTCTCTGGTCTTTGTTATTCAACATCAGCAAGTGTTGGCAATTCAGGAAATCGCGGTCGTTGTAGCCAAGCTTGTCGTGAAGAATATGAACCAACAGCAACCGGTAATAAATTCCCGTTAAATATAAAAGATAACTCGGCTTTTTTTGATTTACCTGCGCTTATCGAAGCCGGTGTGCATTCCTTTAAAATTGAAGGACGTATAAAAGGTGCCAGCTACGTTCATACTGTTGTTGATAGCTTTCGCAAACAAATTGATGGTTTCCTTAAAACAGGTGAATTACTCGAAGATGGTGAACGCCTTTATAAAGTTTTTAACCGCGACTTCTCCAACGCCTTTTTACGTGGTGATTTAAATCAGTCAATGTTTATTGAAAACCCACGGGATAATTCCAAATACCATGCTGTTGATAAAAGCAATGCGATATCAGTTGTACAAATTCAAGAAGTTGAACAAAAACTTAATGATGAAAAACAGCTAATCAATGCCTCTGTTGACGATAAAATAAAACATTTAACCATTGGCAAGATACCGCTAACACTGGCTATTTCAGGTACATTAGATCAACCACTTACCTTGACCGTAACGACAAAAGAACTTTCTCAACAGCAAGCTTTTGTTGATGCTAAAGACAGCGAGAAAGGGCTTGAGGTTAAAAGTTACGCGCTTAAGTCACAAAGCAACTTAGTAAAAAGTGGCAAACTGAGTATTGACAGAGAAACCCTTGAAAAGCGTTTTAAAAGCTTTAACAATGCCCATTTCGATTTGATTGAAATAATAACCGATGACTTAGAAGATGGCTTAAGCATTCCTTTTAAAGAATTAACGGTATTAAAAAATGAAGCCGCCTTTTTGTTGAATAACTCTAAAGTTGTGTTACCTGAGGTTCAATTACCTAAGTTAGCCAATCACCCTAAACATACCACGACTGGTGATGCAAAAGCCGAGCTATCAATTCTTATTTGTGATGAAAGTGATGTTGAATTAGCAAAATTAACTTCGGCAGATATTTACTTTAAATTACCCGATGCATATAAACGCGGTTGTACTAAGTATGTCGGTTTTCTTAAAGAAAACCCTCGCTTGATCCCTTGGTTTCCTTCAGTATTAATTGGCAAAGATTACGACGTCGCGGTCAATATTTTACAACAAGTAAAACCACAACTGATTGTAACCAATAACACGGGTATCGCTTATGAAGCGAACCGTTTGGGGATTCAGTGGATAGCAGGGCCTTTCTTAAATACGACTAACTCTTACGCTTTACTTGCAATGCAAGAAGGTTTTGATTGTAAAGGTGCGTTTATTTCTAACGAAATAAACCGTCAACAAATTAGAAATATTGCTCGTCCGGAAAACTTCAAACTTTTCTACAGTATTTACCACCCTATTTTATTGATGGCCAGCCGACAATGTTTCTTCCAACAAAGTGTTGGCTGTGAAAAACCACGCATTGATAACGGCTGTATGCTGTCGTGTGATAAATCTACCAGTATCACTAACTTGAAAGGTGTTTCGTTTGCTATCGATAAACAAAAAGCCGGCTATCCAAGTATTTATAATCAAGACCAGTTTTTAAATACTGAAATTATTGAAGACCTAAGTGATTTATTTGATGGCTTTATGATTGATCTGACTAACATTGGCTCAGGTGATAAAGAAACACCAGACAAAGCGTTATTGATTAGTCAATTTGAAGCATTACTTAACGGTAATATTAACGTACCTGAGACACTTAATATCATGGTACCTGAATCAACGAACAGCCAATATCATAACGGCTTATAAGATAATCGCGAGCAGATAATACCAAAACGATGCTTAGAAAATAACTGCATGTTTATCAACAGACTAAGTCAGTAAACATGCAGATTTTATCATTAAATAAGTTTAGTTGTTGGTATAACAGACTTTTGTTTTTGCGACATAATCATGCAGACAACGCTTTTCTTTACCAAAGATAAAGAGTGGATTAACCAGGCCTGAAATAATTTGACCACCAAAAGGAACAAGAGAAAGTAGTTGCATCGGTATCATCCGCTTAACGTAAATTGTCGTTAAACTTGCCTTACTGTCATCTAAATTTTCAATTCGAATAGACATGAAATTCTTGCCTATGGTTTGTCCATAATGGTAAAGCAGGTAACCATGTAAGACAAGGCCAGCAATAAGTCCATAAGCGAGTAACATCACTGTTAAAGAAAAAGTGGGTTCCGCTAATTTATCAAAACCGACAGTGATAAAAATAGGTACAGCAGCAAATATACCAATAAGACCATCAATTAATGCCGCATAAAAACGGTCTAAACGTGTTGCTTTTTCACCCACTCTTTTCACATTTTGTTCTATCTCCGGTTCAGCGACAGTTTGCTCGACTGTTACAGCTACATGTGCGGGTTCAACAACTGTTTTCTCAACTATTAACTTATTAATTTCTGCAGCTCGTTCTGGGTATTGCTCACTGTCGATTTGTTCTGCTGCTGAGTATAATTCTTCTAAGGTATATGACGTAAAATCGATTATTGGATCCATGTAGACTATGCTTCCTTTTTAAAAAGATGAATTGGCTTGTGTTAAGAACTCACGTTCTTCTTGACTAGACTTCCTGTTAAGGATTTTATTGCGATGCGGATAACGGCCAAATTTTTCAATGATTATTTTATGTTTATTTTCAAAATCGATACTTGAAGCAACGCCATTATCGACAAAGAGCTTAACAGCGATATCATGTATCATTAATGACTCACTATGCATAAACGGCATATACAAAAAATTTCTTTCTAAATGATTTAACTCTTGATCAGCGCCAACGGCTATCGCTTCTTGAGCAAGCGCTAAAGCTAAAGGGTCACAGGCAAAAGCACCTGGCGTATCACGATACATATTTCTAGAGAACTGATCTAGAATAATAATTTCAGCAAGTCGCCCTTTAGCTGTAAGTCGCCATTTGAATAACTCACCACTATTTGCCGCCAGATGCACAGCCGAAAACTTGCTAATAATACACTGATCAAACGCGAGGTCTTTTAGCCACCACTGTGATTGATCAATTTCTGTAAACCAAAAATTTAAAACGTCATCTGCATTCATTTACCCAACCTCCATCGCTGTAATCAATCTATCGGCTAAGAACTTTTATTTATACGTCACTTTGCCACCAATCATTTTAAAGACTGGCATACCCCGAATTAACGTCTCCCGAGCAAAGACACTGGCACAGCTTGGGCACACACAGGGTGTCATGGTAAAATTTTTAACTATCCGAGCTTTAAAACATTTAACTAATGCCCCTTTACCGCCTTTTTTGTATTTATACAGAGGTGCTCGACACTTACTGCAATAAATATCAACAGACTTTTCAGGGGCTTTTTTATTGGGCTTAGCCATCAATAACAGTTACTAAACTATTATTTATTTTCTTTAAGTTTAGCTTTAGCCGCTTCAACTTTAGCAAAATCTAAACCTAGCTCTTCTACCGCTTCTTTAATTAGTTCTGGGCTAGACATGACCATCATCATAATTGATTGCAACTTCTCCGGTGGTAAACCCAATGACTGAATATTCATCATCGCCATCATTGGGTTTTCGGTGAGTACTTGAAAAAGTTCTTTAATTTTTTCTTCACTTACATTTAATTCTTTTAGTGCCTGAATAATAGGATTCATTACCTTTCCTTAAAACATAAAACTTAGCTAAACAGCATTGTCGCTATTTCAACTGACATTTACCAATCTAATTTTCTCATTCATTGGCACTATTTTCAGTAAATGTTATTTACCTAGTGACTAGATGATTAAAAAATAGCAAGAATTGATAGCAATATTTAAATGGCTCACTCCTGGAGTGAGTGAACGGGAATTTTTCTTTGTTTATCAAGTTTAATTAAGTAAGCATTTCTGCCAATACCCATAAATTCTTCGTCCGTATAAACAACGGTATTATCATCAAAAAAAGTCACTGACTCTTTTTGGGTAATAGTCCCTAGATTAATTTCATAAGCATCGCCTGAAAAAAAGTCATCCCCTTGCCAATTTTCAAATAGCCACAACCTTTGTGAGTCTAATAACACCAGTTTCTTTTTATTGGGGCTTAACGCCGCAGAAGTTATCCAACAGAGTTTTTCATGATGCGTGCAAGTCGTGAAAGAGCTGAGCTTTGTCGCCTGATGATTAGCCGCATAAGCCCCTATTCGGTACAAATTAGTTTCACCGTCAAATGGCACGGATCTGTTCTTTGTAAACAAGTACAATTTCTTTTTGTAAAAAACAAAAGCTTCTAAATCATATTTTTTCTGATGTTCTTTTGGCGGATAACTATTTTGCTCTGGATACATAAATTTAATTATCTCAGCGCTAGTGCTATCGCCCTTAATATCAATGGGGTTTTCTATTTTATAGATGGTTAGCCATTTTCGCTTATTGTCGTTATTGCCAAAATCACCTAAAAAGAAATGGCCAAAATCGTCTTGGGTCATATCTTCCCAATCAATATTTTTAGCATTAGTGATCAACACCGTTTTACTTATTTTACCATCGGCTTCAACCCGGTATAAATTCGGCTTATCACCACCATCATTTATTGCCCAAAGTTTACCTTTTTTATCAAATTCAATACCCGAAACTTCCGTGAGCCTCTCATCCATTGAAACCAGTTTATTGTTATAATGATGTTTAATTGATGAACCCAGCGCAATAAAAATAAACAATGATAAAAATGTAGTTAACCAACGTAGGTTTTTCTTGAGCATAGGGTTTTTAATTTTCCGAAAATACTAATCAAGGAATTAAAATAAAGACTTATTTTAATTCAAGAAAAAATGGATAAAGTTTAAGGAGATCACTTTGAATGTTCAAGATCTGCTGCCAGTCGAATTTTTCGACGCTATTATAAACTGTTTTAGCGCTTTTAGGAAAAGACAGTTTGTCGCGACTGCAGGTCATTATTTTTCAATTTCAATACTTAGTCACATCTGAATCTGTTGAACGTAGGTTAATCAACATATTCAGACAATAAAATATCTTTAGGAATACTCTCAGCTTTTATTCGCGTTGAATGCAGCATTTGCATTTTCCATTGCCCCGCCACTTTCACCATGACGGCACTTTCTAACCAAGCTACAGTACTTTCTTCCTTGCCATTATTGAAAGTTGCTTTATTCCAATAACTCACCCATGCAACATCACTATAAACCCTTGTTTTAATGACACTAAAATAGTTTCTTCTTTTATACTCTGAGGGTTTAACAACGTTAATCAGGTCGGTTAAGCTCCAATCTTCGCCGGCTTCTAACAACTGAAAATCGTCAGTGACCACGGCTTTCATTTTAAGATGGTCTGCTGCTGACATCGCAGAAAATAGTGCTTCAACCGGTCTAAAAACGGCTTCATTGGCCAATGAATTAACGCTTACTGATAAAGTAAGAATAAGAATAAGTAAATTTTTATTGTTCATGGTTTTCCCTAGTAATCAGTTATTTTATAATTATGCCTAGCTAAATTGATAGACACTTTGTTAATAAACTTTATAGCAAAAACCTAAACTCTGATTATCTTTGAGTAATAGTTTTTAATAAAAATTAACCGTTACGTACCAAGATAAGTTTTTATTACCATTACCTTGCACGTTCGATTGCTAAATATTGTCGTTGAGATACGCAATAAAGGCGTGCTCTTCGAGTGGGCGACTAAAAAAATATCCTTGAATATAATCGCATTGATGCTTAGTTAGTAATTGGCACTGAGCAAGATCTTCAACCCCTTCGGCAACCACTTTTAAACCTAAACTTTTTGCCATCGACAAGATAGCGCAAGCCAAAGCTTCATCTTCAGCATTAAAGGTAATATCTTTAATAAAAGCGCGGTCTATTTTTAATATGCTAATAGGAAACCGCTTTAAGTAGCTAAGTGACGAATAACCGGTACCAAAGTCATCAATCGACAGTTCTATACCCATAGCTCTTATAGCTGATAACTGAATTAGGGTTTGATCATCTTCTTGAATTAATAAACTTTCAGTCATTTCAAGGATCAGTGAATCTGGAGCAAGTTGTGTTTTTGCTAAGATAGTTTCAAGTTTACTGATAAAATCCTGACGTTGGAACTGCACACTCGAGATATTAACTGATATCTTTGGCGCAAGGTCAAATTGGCTTTGCCAGCATTTAGCTTGTTTACAAGCTTCTTCTAAGACCCAATCTCCAATTTCAGTAATAAAACCAATATCTTCTGCCAATGCAATAAAGTCAGCCGGTGGAACCAAGCCTTTTATCGGGTGTAGCCATCTAACTAAGGCCTCAGCAGAAACAACTTTATTACTACTAACTTGATGGATAGGTTGATAATGTAAAATCAACTCCTTGTTGACAATAACCTTGCGTAGTTCAACTTCTAGATGCCTTCGTTGTTGGGCTTTAATATCCATTTCTTTGGTAAAAAATTGCACATTTTTTTTACCCTTTTCTTTGGCTTTATACATAGCGCTATCGGCTTTACTCAATAGCTCTTCATAGGTACTGCCATCATCTGGAAATATTGATATACCTATGCTTGCGGTAACATAAGCTTCTATTTCTATTAAATGAAATGGCTTAGCTATTTTATCAAGTATCTGGCTGGCAATTTTTTCAAAACTAAAGACATCATTGTCGCCCGACAAAATTATTGCAAATTCATCACCACTCAAACGACTGACCGTATCGGCCTTTCTTACCGACTCTTTGATACGCTCTGTGGTTAATTTTAACAGCATATCTCCCTTAGCGTGGCCAAAGGTATCATTAACATTCTTAAAGCCATCTAAATCAATAAAAAATATCGCAACTCTATTATTGTCCCGTTGGGCAAGTTCCAAAGTATGCTCAAATCTGTCGACAAACAGATTTCTATTGGCGAGTCCGGTCAATGAATCGTAATTAGCTTGGCGATAAATTTTATCTTCGGCCTTTTTACGTTTAGTAATATCACTAAATAATGAAACATAAGACTCTAATTGCCCAAACTCATCTCTCAAAGCAGTAACAGATAACCATTCATAAAACACCTCACCATTTTTACGTCGATTGCAGATTTCACCTTGCCACTGCCCCAAGCTTTCCAAATCTGCCGCCATGCGCTGATAAAATTCTGTGTCATGATGCCCAGAGCTTAATAATGTGGGATTTTTACCTAAGACTTCTTTTTCCTCATAGCCAGTAATTAATATAAACGCTTGATTAACCGCAACAATATTATTATCAATGTCGGTAACCATTACAGCCTCTGTTGCGGTTTTAAATACCGTTGAAGCGAGTCTTAACTGCTTTTCATCTTGCTTAATTTGAGTAATATCTTCTTTAATCCCTACATAACTGGTGATTCTATTTTTAGCATCTTTGAGGGGATATACATTGGCTTTCTCCCAAAAATTATCACCATTTTTTCGCTGATTATAAAACTCCCCGACCCAGTGTTTACCTGATGTAATTGTTGCCCATAAATTCTCATAGAGCGGAGATTGATGAAAACCAGATTTAAGAATATTTGTTTTTTGACCGATCACTTCTGTTGCTTGAAATCCAGAACTTTTAACAAATTCTTTATTAACATAAGTGATAATACCATCAAGGTCTGCGGTTTGAATTGAGACGGGGCTTTGCTCTACAATTTGAGCGATTAATGAACGCTGAGCTTCAGCTTCATTTTTTCGTTTTAACATAAAAAGTAAAAAAAGACTCAAGGTCGATAATAACAAGAGACCTATCACTAATAGTTGTATTAAGTTTTTTTTAGTTTTATCGATTTCATTAACTTGCTTGTCGACCAAGTTCTCTAAATTACTTTGATAATGCCAAAGCGCTTGCTGATATTCCCTTTCTGATGTCACATCTTGGATAATAGAAAAGAGCACAGCTTTATTATTATAAGTTATCGGAATGGAATGTGACGACACAGTTTTGATATCGCCATTACTGGTTTTATGTCTAAAAATAAAATAATTTCTATCTTCTGATTTAGCTAAGGCTCTTTCTGAAGCGACTTGCTCTACACTCAACAGGTTAATGTCTTGAATAGCCAGTGACTCAAGTTTTTTTTCTGCGAATCCATAGAAGTGTTGAGCGGCTGAATTTGCCTGAAGAATATTACCGGTTTTAGGCTCAATGATTAACATAACTGCGCTATGTTTTTCAAAAATAGCGCTAAAGTCACTCATTGAAAAAGTATCATTTGAAAATAATAACAGCAAAACAAAAGCGCAAAGATACCGATTTTTTTTGAACGAAGCCTTGATCGCCTTTAGCTGGCAGAAGCGCTTAACATTGAACATATGATCCTATTATACTTAACAATAAGGTTAAATTTCATTCAAGTAAAAACTGTATTAAGATAGTTCGTTAAATTAACTTAATTCCGTTTAATACTAAGATAGTAACATAGGGTGAGATTAATAACAGGAAGTCAAAAAGAGTATAGAAGATCAGAGGTGACACTTTATAATTTAGCGATTATTGACCGTCAATAAAAGTGCATTAGCACTTATTCTATTGGGCTAAATCTTGCTAAAACACCATAAAAAAAACACCAAGCCAATAAATGACTGATGTTTTTATTTGCTAAGTAAGATATTAGCTCATTAGGCTGAATATACATTCAGCCGCTTAGTTTAATCACTGTTATTCTGTGTCGCTATAACCGGCCCAAATATCAGCGTTTATGGTATTCACCGCCCCTTTCTTTTTACGCTTTTTCTTTCCTGTGCCTTCAGGCTTTGCCATGGGTTTCTCTGCAGCAGTAATTGAATCATTACTGACTTCATCGGCTTCAAAACCTTTGACTTGCTCACGTTCAAGACGAATTTTATTTTTCTTTTCGATGATACTAAAGTGATGAAAGTCTTCATGGTCAATCAATGATAAAGCTAAACCTACTTCACCAGCACGGCCACTTCGACCAATACGATGCATGTAGTCTGATGGACTTCTCGGTAAGTTGAAATTAATAACCACCGGCAGTTTTTCAATGTCTAGTCCGCGAGCGGCTATATCTGTTGCAATGAGCACGTCAATCTCGCCAGCTTTAAAGCCATCAAGTACTCTACTTCGTTCGCCTTGACCTTTATCACCATGAAACACTGCCGCGGTAATACCACGTTTAGCAAGTTTTTCAGCTAAATGCTCACAGTGGTGTTTAGCATTAACAAAGATGAGCGCTTGTCGCCATTCATTTTCTGCAATTAAATGTGCTAACACTGCTGTTTTTTCGCCTTTATTAACGCTAAAGACACGCTGGACTAGCGTACTTGCATCAGCACTTTGAACTTGTATCTCGATCGGGTTGTTAAGTAATTCTTGGGTTAGCGCTTTTACTTGTTCGGGAAAGGTTGCTGAAAATAATAATATTTGTTTTTTCTTCGGTAATAAGGCTAACAGCGCAGATAACTCTTCGGTAAAACCTAAGCTTAACATCCTATCGGCTTCATCAAGGACTAAGGTCTTAACCAAATCAAGCTTAATGGCATTACTTGAAATTAAATCGAGTAATCGACCCGGGGTTGCCACCAGAATATCGGCGCCACCTCGTAATGCCAACATTTGTGTATTCACAGATACACCACCAAAAACAGCAACCGTTTTTATCGCACCATTGAAATGCACGGCATAAGATTTAATGCTCTCTGCTACTTGTTTAGCAAGTTCACGCGTAGGTACTAAAATAAGCCCAGTAACATAATTCCCCTTGTTACTCTTGCCATTTGAGGCTGTATCAGCAGACAGTTGTAAAAAAATGTGCTGCAAAAGTGGTAATGCAAAGGTAGCTGTTTTACCTGAACCGGTATTTGCCCCTGCAATTAAGTCACGTCCTGCTAAAACACTTGGAATAGCTTGTGCCTGAATAGGCGTCGGCTGCAAATATTTGAGCTCAGTTAATCGAGCTAATAGGGGGGGAATAAGACCAAGTTCTGTAAACTGGGCTGGGGTTGAAATAGAGGTCATTAAGATAAAGGGCTCAAGGCTAAAATAAGTAAGTATATTTTAGCCTATTTTTGCCCCAGTAAGTTAATAAAATTGACTAACCCTAGCAGAAAGCCCTTAACGTGAATTAAATTCAAGTTAAGGGAACACCCTGACAAGATAGTTAAATTTTACTAATAACTCTTTACTTCTTTATTTAGAGATTTCGGCGTTAAGAAAATCTTCTTGGTGAGGCTGACCCGTTGTATTAGTTAAATTAGCATTAGACTCACTGTTGTAAAGTAACCAATCTCTTGCTGCGCCAAAAGCGCTGCCATCAGGGTTTAGTGATATAGACTCCAAGTAAAGCGCTAAAACACCCGCAACATGTGGAGCGGCCATTGATGTGCCGCTCATCGTTGTTGTGCCACCGCCACTTTTAGTCGATAAAATATTAGCTCCAGGGGCTGCAATAGCTACTGGCGCAGATTGATGACTAGTCCAGCTAGCTGAGCCATTGCCCCAGTTAGAAAAGCCAGCCCAATCATCATTTATATCGGTTGCACTAACGGTTATCACCGCATCGTCATAAGCTGCTGGCGTTGAACCATAAGCATCTGCGCTGTCATTTCCTGCCGCCACAGCAAAAATAACCCCTTGATTTTTCGCATTACAGATAGCGCGATGAAAGTTATCATTACCAATAAAACCGTCATTGGTACAGGTACCTGTTTTAGAACCATCACCGCCCAAGCTCATGTTAGCAACAACCGCTACGCCTAAAGATTCAGCCTGCTGTGTTACCCAATCAATACCAGCAATAACCCCAGAATTAGAGCCACTGCCAGCAGCATTTAATACTTTAACGGCATGTAAAGTAACGGCTGGTGCTACGCCAATAACATCAAGGTTATTATCTAATGCACCAATGGTGCCAGCAACATGGGTGCCATGGCCTTGATCATCATCCCAGTTATTTGAACAATCTAAACCAAGACACATTTCAACACTATAACCATTAGCGACATTACTAGCTAAATCTGGGTGATCAGAATCTATACCCGTATCAATAACATAAACATGAACCCCCTGACCGGTGTTTTCATCAGTATTTGCCCCTATGCGACTAATTCCCCAAGGAGTTTCTTGCTGGCTAGTCTGGCAACCAAATAAGAAACTGCAGGCTGCCACTTGATTGGAAGTACTTTTTGTTGCGTGAACTCTGCCATCTTTTGAAACACTCAAAACACGTTGATCTTGACTTAGCTGGGCAAGTACTTTTGACGGAACCGTCGCAGAAAAACCAGTAAAAACATGGCTGTAAGTATATTTACTTGCTATAGCGTAATCGTCGATAAAGTCTGCAACACTGGCGATTTGATTAGCATCTAGGCTAACGATAATATTGCTAAGTGCGTTGTCTTCTGCAGCAATAGCTGGCAGTGCAATACAAGATGAAATCATTAAGCTTATTAATTTCTTTTTCATTTTTGGCTCCACATAGTATTAAGTTTCTCAAGTTACTCTAGGATAGAGCACTTAATTATTGTTTTTGGTACACATCTAAAAGTAAACGTGTTGTTACCAATGTAGAGTCTTGATACTGGTATGACCATCAGGGGAAACCCCTACTTTAATAATATTAACCCCTCACTGGAGGCATTGTCTTGTTAACAAACAAGTTAATATCGAAAAAAAACCGAGCAAATAAACACGGTTGTTAAAACGCCGCTAATAGTAAATGTTTAAGATTTAGCTGATGAGCGTAAAAAGGTAGGATTTAATTATGATTTCAGTATTACTGATGTGTGTATTGAGTTTCAAGTAAACAGAAACAGCTAGATATTTTAAATAATAAATATGGCTAAACGGTATTTTATGCAGAGTATCGATTAAATTGCGCAAAAGCGTGTGAATCATTATTTTTTAAGTAATAATACGCCATCAAACTTCCATAATTTTCCTGCATCAATATAACATCGATTATCATCATATTGACGTTACTATTGGGTTAAAAATAACTAGAGATACCATGAAAATACTAACCACTTTAATCACATCATTAACGTTAATACTAAGCACCTTAGTAAGTGTCAACGCTATCGCCACAACCTTTACTTTTACCGCGATCCCTGATGAAGACGAATCTCAATTAAGAACTCGTTTCGAAAAAGTAGCCTTGTATTTAGAAAAGGAACTTGGCGTCAAGGTTAAATACGTACCGGTAAAGTCATACTCTGCCGCCGTAACAGCCTTTAGAAACAACCAAGTTCAACTCGCTTGGTTCGGTGGTTTATCTGGCGTACAAGCCCGACTTTTAGTGCCTGGATCACAAGCGATTGCTCAAGGCTATGAAGATCAGTTTTTTAAGAGCTATTTTATCGCTCACCACAGTACGGGGTTAACGATGAACGACAATTTCCCTGATATAAATGATAAAACCTTCACCTTCGGCTCAAAAGGCTCAACATCAGGTCGATTAATGCCACAATATTTTATTGAGCAACATTTAGCTAAAAAGCCACAGCAAGCATTTAAACGTGTTGGTTTTTCTGGTGACCATAGCCGCACTATTGCTCAAGTTCAAGCGGGCGCTTACCAAGTTGGTGCTGTTAATTATAAAGTATGGGAAAGTGCACTTAGCGCAGGAAAAATAGACACCAATAAAGTCGGTGTTATTTGGGAAACCCCTACCTACCCTGATTACCAATGGACGATACGCGCCAATGTTGATGCGGAATTTGGCAAAGGCTTTGCGAATAAAGTGCAGGCGGCACTTCTCAATATGAATAACCCAGAGCTACTTAGTAGCTTTCCACGTTCTTCTTTTGTTAATGCTGAAAATAAAGATTTTGAGCCAGTATTAACAGTGGCTAAAAAGATAGGACTTATCGATTAATGATAACCCTCGACAACCTAAACCTTTATCATCATAAAACAACCAGCAATAATACAGGTAAGCGTAAAGGGGCTGCTCAAGTCATCTTTGATCTAAGTCTGACGATAAATAAAGGTGAAAAAGTTGCGATTATTGGTCCCTCTGGTGCAGGAAAAACCTCGCTACTGCACCATGTATATCAGTGTTTACAAACCAGCGCAGCGCTTTGTTCTCAGCGCCAAGGCTTGGTCGATAACTTAAGTATCTTCCACAATATATTTATGGGTGCTTTAGCTCGCCACCATTGGTTATTTAATCTTATTAACTTAATGAGACCTTTTAAACAAGACTTACACAATATTGGCCTACTTTGTCAGCAGTTAGAACTAGATGAGCCCTTAGCCAAGTCAGTAGATAAACTTTCTGGTGGGCAAAGACAACGAGTCGCATTAGCAAGAGCTTTATATCAGCAGCAAGATATATTTCTTGGCGATGAACCTTTTTCAGCACTTGACCCATTAATGGCGTCAAGATTACTTGAAATAATATTAGCTCGCCACAAAACTGTCATTATGGTTGTACACGACCGTACATTGGCAATGAACGCTTTCGATCGTGTTATCGCCTTAGATAAAGGTCGGTTGGTACTCGACAGCAAAAAACAGTCCATTAACCAACAGCAGATCAGCAAACTTTATCAAACTGACGCAGTCGCGTAGGTTTATTTTATGGCGTTGCGACAAAATACAGTTTACCCATTAGGATATTGGCAAAAAGTCACCTTATCAATAGGATTTATCGCCTTAGTTATTATTCCTTTTGCTGATATAGAAATTGTTACTTTCGACCCTTTACTTGAGTTATCGCTTATGGCTCAAGGTTTTATTCACGCTGACTTTTTCGCCACTGAATACCTGTTTCAAGCGATAATTCAAACCCTTAACTTTGCCATTATTGGTGTATCTTTAGGACTGCTGCTCGGCGCTCCTCTCGCACTCATCTACCCACACCCTTTAGTATCTGGCTGCTGCGCTTTTTTACGCGCAATTCATGAGATCTTTTGGGCGCTGTTATTTTTACAAGTTTTTGGTCTTTCTCCAATAACAGGCATTTTAGCGATCACTATTCCCTTTGCCGCCACTTTTGCTCGGGTATTTCACGATATAATCAATCAATCGTCAGACAATCCATTAGAGAGTATTGACAGCAGAGCAGATATTATTAGCCGCTATACCTATGGCAAAATAGCTCAAGTTTTACCGCAACTTATCACCTACACACGCTACCGTTTTGAATGCGCGCTGCGCAGTAGCGCTGTACTAGGATTTATTGGTATGCCAACGCTGGGCTATTATTTAGAAAGCGCTTTTAAACAAGGAAACTATAGCGAAGGCGCAGCATTACTGATGATATTTATTGCGCTTATTGGCACGATTCGTTATTGGTGCCCTCCTAAGTTATTAGGGGTTTACCTTATTATTGCTTGTATAACATTGGTAGAAATTCCTACGCTAGATAGCAGTTTACTGATACGCTTTATTAGCCAAGATATTATTCCTCCTGCGTTAGTAAACACCTTAAGTTTTTCCGACGTGCAATGGTCATTACTTTATACTTGGTTTAGCGATATTGTCACGCTACAGGCTTTCCCCGGGGCGATATCGACCCTAATTTTAGCCTTATTAGCATTAGCGGCTAGCCACTTTGTTAGCTTAAATGCCCATGCCATTGCAAGTAAGCATCTATGGCCTGCCCCACTTGCGTATTTTGGTCAGTTCATTTTACTTATTGGTCGTTCAGTACCTGAATACATATTAGCGTTTATTTTTTTAATATTACTTGGCCCGTCGATGTTACCTGCTATTCTTGCCCTAGCCATACATAATGGTAGTGTTATCGCCTACTTAACGGTTCGACAAAGTAACGCCATAGCGCCCCCCCTGATGCAGATAAGCACGTTAAATAAGTTTAACTACTACATAATGCCAAGCATTTATCCCAATATGATGGCTTTATTGTTTTATCGATTCGAGATTATCGTCCGTGAAACTGCCGTGTTTGGTATTTTAGGTATTATGACATTAGGTTTTTATATCGACAGTAATTTCAGTGAAATACGCTACAGTAGTGCATTAATTCTTATCATCTGTACCGCTTTACTTAATGTCGCCATCGATCATATTTCAATGCGGCTACTTAACTCCCACAAACAATCGTTAACGACATAAGTTAAAACCAACACTTATCGATTTTGCCATTTTATTACAAATAATTAGCTATTCAATAGTCCTTAAAAAAAATGATACCTGTGTTTAAATTGAACCTTGGTGCTTAAGATGAGCTTCCATTAAAAATATTACCCTTTAATTACAAGTATTAAGACAAATTGAAGGTTTTAATTCTCAGTGATACTATTGAGATGATATAATAAATGATTAACGATTCGCAGTAAGTCCTGAAAGTGCTGTTGAATTAATGTATATTTATCATCCTCTTGATATTTTTATTCTATTGAGAAGTGATATCAAACTAATTTATCCATTCACAACCTATTTGAATTCTTAATAATTAAAAACTTATGGCTACAAACACTTTTACACCTGAATTACTTGAAAAACACTTTGCCAAAAATGAATGGAAAAAAGGAACGCGTATTTTTCAGGCGAATGGCATTAAAACCTGCGCCCTTGATGGTGAAATAATTCGTGGTGTCGTTTACAGTGAACGCTCTCGCCAAAGCACTTATTTGACTCGTTTAGTGCTAAATATTAAGAATGATGGTATTGCCAGTTATTGCGATTGTTATATTGGCCGAGATTGTAAGCATGGTGCAGCGTTAGCGCAGTGTTTTATTCACGAACATTTTGACCAAAACAGTATTGCAACTTCTGAAAAGGTTATTGATAAATGGCTTAGTCGCTTTCAAGCACAGCCCAGTAGATATCAGCCCAATAGCCAACAAAAATCGCTATTGTACTTTTTAAAGCCTAACAGTTATAACGAAGATGACTATTTCACTTTAGGTATAAAATCAGCTCGCCCCAAAAATAGTGGTGGATGGAGTAGTTCACTTGGCAGCGAGTTTTCTGCCAGCTCGTTAATAAATAGCGCTTATGCTAATAACGATGATGTTGCTGTACTTACCGAACTTATCCGTACTAATCAATATGGCGATAACATCAAGTATTTTGATTTGTTCGAACGTATTATCAAAACTAATCGCTGTTTTTGGCAAACAAGTTACGACTTAAATGAAGCGATCACTTTGGGTGATCCCATAGAAGCCCAGTGGCAGTGGTTAGCCCTTGATAACAAGTTACACACCTTAAAACTTGTTTTCATGGAACCTTCGACCAACATTCTTATCATCAAAGCACAACCGCTTTGTTATTATGATGAAAAGAATAATTGCTTTGGGAAAATTAATACCAATACACAATGTAATTTTGAGGCAGACTTACTCAATTCACCTATCTTCGAAGAAGACAAATTACCTTGGGTCATGAATAAGTTATCTATGTCGTTAGGTGATGCTGTGCAGCGTTTGCCTAAACCCAAAACAGAATACTCACAAGAGTTGACCAAACCAGAAGTACATTTGCACTTTTCAACCCCCCGTGAAGCAGATCCACAATCAGGTTTTGTAAAGGTTAACTTTTCCTACCAAGGAAATTTAGTCAACCCACATAATGAGAGTGTTACGGTTACCCCCAAAAACTCAAGTGAAAATGATAACGAAACTGAAACTGATAAAAAAATAAAACTGTATCGAGATTTAACGTTTGAACAAGCGGTTATCGATAAGTTGACGACGTTAAAATTTACCGTTCAGCCCAAAGCTAAGCGTTATACTTTCACCAATGAAGACTATTTAAATAAAGATAAAACGCCTAAATTTTCGATGCTAATGCAAGGGCGTTACCTTTGGCATCACTTTTTGCATCAAGAAGTACAACCACTTAAGAATTTAGGCTGGCACATAACTTTTACTGATGATTTTTATTATAAGGCGCTCGCTACCGACAGTATTTTTGATGCTGAAGTTATTCAAACCGATGACCATGACTTTTTCTCATTAGGGTTGAACTTAACCATTGATGGTAAAAAAATGCCGGCATTTCCTATTTTGCTTGGCGCGATTGAACAACTTCCTAAATCGGCGTTAGTTGACCGCGAAAAAGAAAAACTTATTTCGCCTGATTCACCTATTTACGTTGACTTAGATAATGGTGACTTCGTTGCCTTGCGTTATCAAAGCGTACAACCGATATTGAAACAGTTTATTGAGCTGTTTATGCCCAATGCTTTAAATAAAAATGGCACTATGGAGCTATCACGTTTTCAAGGACATCAAACATTATCAATGTTAGATGACCAAGGAATGATAGCCACGGGTACCAGTAAGTTAAGAAGCTTAGCTGACAAACTCAGAGACTTCCAACAAGTGACCACGGTTCCTGTGCCAGAAGGATTGAATGCGACCTTAAGAACATATCAGCATCAAGGGCTAAATTGGTTGCAGTTTTTACGCGAGTATCAATTAAATGGTATTTTGGCTGACGATATGGGTTTAGGTAAAACGATTCAAACCTTAGCGCACCTATTAATTGAAAAACAACAAGGCCGCCTTACTAAACCCGTGCTCATTGTGGCACCAACCAGTGTTATTTTTAACTGGGCAAATGAAATAGAGAAATTTACCCCACAACTTTCTTATCGCGTTTTACACGGCAGTAAACGCCAGCAGCACTTTGATTGTTTTGAAGGACTTGACAATCAAGTTGATATTATCATCACCAGCTATGCATTGATTACTAAAGATTTAGCGCTTTATAGCCAGCAAAAATTTTATTATCTAGTGCTCGATGAAGCTCACTATATAAAGAACACTAAAACAAAATTATACCAAGCCTTTTTGACCCTCAAAGCGCAACATAAATTATGCTTGACCGGTACACCGATGGAGAATCATTTAGGTGAGTTTTGGGCACAATTTAATTTCTTATTACCGGGCTTTCTTGGTGGCCAAAGACAATTTACTAAACTCTTTAGAACACCGATAGAAAAACATGGTGAGCAAGAGCGTAAGCAGTTATTAAACCAACGCATCAAGCCATTTATTTTACGCAGAACGAAAGATAAAATAGCCACTGAGTTGCCGCCAAAGACTGAAATCATTCAAAAATTGCGTATTGAAGGTCAGCAAGCTGAGCTTTATGAATCAGTGCGTTTAGCGATGGACAGTCGTTTAAAAGATATCATTGCTGACAAAGGCTTAAAGCGCAGTCAGATAGAAGTATTGGATGCATTATTAAAACTAAGACAGGTTTGTAATCACCCTAAATTATTATCGCTTGAAGGCGCTAAAAAAGTAAACCAATCAGCCAAGCTTGACTACTTAATGGAAACGCTACCTGAGCAAATTGCTGAAGGTCGCAAAATATTAATTTTTTCTCAGTTCACCAGTATGCTTGCTTTAATAGAAGATGAGTTGGTGGCAGAAGGTATTGATTTTGTTAAACTAACTGGTTCAACGACCAACAGACAGGCCGTGGTAGACAAATTCCAAGAAGGTGAAGTGCCGGTATTTTTGATTAGCTTACGTGCTGGTGGTGTTGGCTTAAACTTAACCGCTGCCGATACCGTGATTCATTTTGACCCTTGGTGGAATCCTGCCGTAGAGAATCAAGCAACTGACAGAGCGTATCGAATTGGACAAGACAAACCTGTTTTTGTTTATAAATATATTATAGAAAATTCAATAGAAGAGAAAATCCAAAAAATACAGCAAAATAAAGCAGAACTTGCTAAAGCTTTATTGTCTGAAGAAGTCAGTGATAATAAGCTGAGTTTAACAGATGATATTTTAGGCTCGTTGCTAGCACCGCTGAGCTAATTTGAAATAATAGCCATTACATTGCATAGAGTTGATGAGAATAAGTAGAGTCATCAACTCGCTTTTAATGACACGTCATTGCTTTGAATACCGCTAACTTGCTATCTTACTTATCGGGGTAAACTAATCTGTCTCTTGATATTACGGGTTTGGTTATATATTGATCAGGGGTTACTCAGGTATTAAAAAAACGCCTCAAAATTAAATATCATTAGACTGTCTGAGGGTAGCGTCTAATTCAATCACACTTGAAACTTGGTTTCTTCCTGCTTTTTTTACGCTATACATGGCTTTGTCAGCAGCTTCTAGTAGAATTATTCTATTAGATTGACTATCGGGAATAGTTGAAGCTAAACCAATACTTATCGTGACATTAAATGTATTACCCTCATAATCTAAAGGAGTACTTTCAATTGAAAGTCTCATTTTTTCTGCCAGTTCCTTGGCATCTTTAGCGCTATATCCTGAAAGTAATACCACAAACTCCTCACCTCCAAAGCGCGCAACGAGATCTGTCGACCGCTTAATATTTTCTTTAATCACTTTAGCCACATGTATTAAGCAAGCGTCTCCACATAAATGCCCATGGTTATCATTAAATACCTTAAAGTGATCAACATCTATTAGCATTAATGCTGTTGATATTTTATGTCGGCTACCCATTTGCCATTGGCGTTCAAATTCACTGTTAAAATATCCCCTATTATAAATATTAGTCAGTGAGTCAACTTTGTTGAGTTGCTCTAAGATTTTTTTCTGTCCATCCAGTTGAGTTTCAATTTCAAAAGAGCGGTTATATTCACCTGAAGAGCGAATGCCCATCAAACCAATGAAGGTTACATAGACGAGGATCATAATCGCATAAGGGAGTTTATCTTCAATAATAAAACCAGCCATTATTGATGGAACTAGAAGTACTCCTAAGTTCAATAAGGCTAAAGATATTCTTGGTGTCAGTGCGACAATGGCACTGCTGGCAATACCACCGATAGCCAACATAGTAACATGTAAAATAGGGGTGAAACGCGGGTCGTATATCGCTAAGCCAAAGAATAGGCTTAATACACTTGCCTGTAACAATGATAAAACAGTAAAGCAATTGCGCCAGACCTTAGGAGAATAATTATAAATAGCATCGCTAAAAAACCAGTGAGCAAAGCGTACTATACTAATTGCCAGCATGCTTAAAGCAAAAAACAAGGTCAAAGCAGGCTCTTTGGTGTGGAAATCAAATGGCCAAAAAACAGCTGGTAACATCACCGCATAAACGGCGATGCCCGTCATCGAACGACGTCTAAGATCCATATCAATACGTTGTTGAATGTCTGGCAATTTTTTGATGTTTAGCTCCTGTCGATAATCAGTTTTATATGTAATCGTCTACTAATAAAAATTAAATAGTGATTTTTTGTCAATAAATTTAAGTGTATACGCTAGGATAATAATGGTGAAAATTTTTTATCTTTTAACGAAACCATCCCTTACTGGCAAAAATATAAATACCACAAGACATCGCCACACCAACAAAGAAAGTCACTTCATATAAAGTAAAATCCCAAGGGCTGTCAATTAAATTCATTCCCATTAGACCACCAACCATGGTGGGGATTAAGGTTATGGTGGTGATAACAGCCAGTAATCGCATTACCTTATTCATTTGAAATGAAGACATATTAATGCGCAGTTCAACTAAGGCTGCCAGTGTTGTTACTAAGTCATCGGCACTATCAAATAATCCATCAACGTCATCGGCTAATACCGTCAGAATAGGTCGAGGCATAACTTCAAAACTTTTAATTGCAAGAGGCTTTTCTGCAAGTTGGTGAACCACTGACGCTAAATGCTTAAGGTTACCCCTAACATTGGTAATTTCATTACGCAGTCGAAAAGTTTGATCTAAGAAGCTTTTATCACCTAATTGTTTTTGATGCTTATCTAGGTATAAAAGCGTCTGTTCTAATGTGCCAATAACATCGGTGTATTGTGCGACAAGAACACGAATAAGCGCACTTGTCGCTTGCATCAGAGGCGGTGCAGGTATTCCTACCTCCATTAAATCAACTGTTATTTCATCTACTAACGATGATTCTGTCCCAGACAAGGTAATAATATTATTATTCGCGCCCAATAAAAGAATAGGACTTCGTTCTATGGTCGGTACACTATCATCGGACTGTTTTACCACCTTGGGACTCCAGAGAAAAATGGCGGTGTATTCATCCATTCGCTCTATTCTTGGGTACAACGAATGTTTAAAGAGCATACCTAAGGCAGACTTAGGGGCTTGAAGAATCTCCGCAACCTCTGTGAGTTGCTCAGAGTTGAGCCCTACAGCAAATAACCAGTCATTACTTGACGACTTTAATCGCTTTACAACATTACCCCAAGTTAATTCAGTGTAGCCACAAATATTTTTATCTACTAACGAATAGGCGCTAAAAGACTGTATTGATGGTGACGATACTGTCGAAACTTTATTGTTATCTAAGGACATAGCAAATTTCATTCGAACACCAAATAAAGCCATTCGGATGAATTTAAGCAGTCTTAAAGCAGGAATATTACGTAAATGTTCATTAGCCATAGGGATCAAAGATAACAAGCCCGTACTGATGATGAATAAATCTAAGATACGCCACGGATCCAGTAAAAACACACGGCGACTTGATGCTAAAACAAAGTTAACGCCGTATTCAACGATGAAAAGGGCCAGGATCCCCCATTCCAAAAAAACTTTCGCTTGAGAAAAGCGCTCATTAGTCGCAACGACTGTTGGCGCAAGAGCAATAAAAAGTGAAATAAGCGCTAAAAAGCCCATGACACGTTCATTGAGCAACAAGCGAATTTTTGATGTTATAAAGATACTCTCATCCACCTTAGAATTAATTAAGTGTTAATTGTATTATTAAGGCTAAAATGTGTAAACACATTTCAAAACAGAACAGTAAGTGCATTTCAAGTTCCCTCTTTTCGTTGTAATTTTTACAGCAAAGTTATCAGTAATAATTTAAATTATGGGCATCTATTTATCTTGAAATAACCTATAGTCATAGTCTTAAGGATAAAATAATGTTTATTAATTAATTGGTTAACATACATTAACCGTTTCATTAATAAATATATAACAACATCATAAGCAATTAACTAAACGATAAAGAGTGTTTAAAAGTTTTTCATCACAAAGTGATATAAACGCTAACAAAGCTCACTATTTAAAAGAAAGTATCACGGGTGAAAGACTGCCAAAATAAAGATTATAATAATGGATTAAGTAATTATGTCACGATACGCAAATTTATATAAATCTCCTCTATATCTAATCACTGCAGCCGTAGTGCTATTTTTAATTGGCTCAACAATAATAGCTTGGTATAGCCTTAACAAAGTTGAAAACACCCTAAAAACACAAGCAATAGAAATTTTAAAGGCCAGAGTGGATGTCAGTAATGACTTACTAGAGAATGGCTGGGTTAGGTCTCATTTTAACAAGGTAAAAGCTTGGTCAACCTCACCGATTGTTGTCAAACAAGTCAAACAGTTAGTTGCGGCCCAAGCAATTGGCGACTCTGCTGCGGTGACAAAAGCCACTGGTAATTTAACTGCTTTTTTAGAACCTTATCTTCTGGCTGAGGAAAATGAAGGGTTTTATGTTATTTCCCCTGACCATAATAACCTCACTGCCAATATTGCTGGCTTAATAGGGCAACCCAACATAATCGCTAAACAATACCCCAAAAGGCTTGCTGAAGTTTTCAATGGTCAGCTCGTTTTTATTCCTCCGCTTTTATCAGAAACCCCTTTAGTCAACATTCAGGGAAAACTACAGCAAAAATATCCAACAACTTTTATTATTGCGCCAATACTTAATAATGAACAACAAGTTATTGCAGCGCTTGCCATACGTTTAAATCCGTTTGGCGCTTTTTCTTCGACAGTACAGCAGCACAGTTTCTGGAAATCAGAGCAAACATACTTCTTTGACACCAAAGCTCGTTTATTAACCGCCAGTCAATTTGAGCCAGAACTTAGGTCCGAAGGAAGACTAACGAAAGAGCAATCTAGCGTCTTAGCGATAGCATTAACGCTTCCGTTGAAACCAACGACTAGTGAACAAACGCAAGCCCCCATTTATACAAAATTGGCTCAGTCGGCATTAGAAGGCAACACAGGTTACAGCGAAGAAAGCTATTTAGATTATCGTGGCCAGCCCGTATTAGGCGCTTGGTTGTGGAACAGTACTTTAGGCTTAGGTATCGGCGCAGAAGTCAGTGAAATGGATGTATTGCAATCTCAACAGAAAATAGTACATGGCTTTTTCTGGCAGCTATTGCAAACGGTGTTATTGAGTTTGTTTATTTTAGTTATTGCTTTTTATTGGCAAAAACGCAGCGCAGCTGCCATCTTCGATTCAGAGCAGTACCTTTATTCTATGCTTAATAACGCTCCTGATGCCATTATATCCTTTAACGCAAAAGGGGAAATAATACGCTTTAATAAAGTCGCTGGTTTACTGTTTTTGGTTGATAGGAAAGGCGCTGAATCGATGTTTTTCAATGATTTCTTTATGAAAAACGAACAAAAAAACTTACAGGAATGGATCAAAAATATCGTTAATGATAGCAGTGTATGTGACAGTTTCAGAATTATGCAAGCTAAGGCTAGTGACAGTCGTGAATTTTCAGCTCGTGTTGCGATAAGCAGCCATAAAACCACTCAAGATAATATTTTTACTGCCATTATTTCTGATTTAAGCACAATACAACAATTAGAAGGAAGACTGCTGGTACTCGAAAGTGCTGTTGAACAAAGTCATTCAGCGATATTGATAACCAATTTGATTGGTAAAATTGTCTACGTCAATAAAGCCTTTAGTGAAACTACCGGTTATTCAAAAACAGAAGTTTTAGGGAGAAATGCCAACCTGCTAGATTCTGGACACAAAAACACCGATAAATATCAGCAGCTTTGGCAAAAAATTATTGAAGGCCAGCATTGGAGTGGTCAATTATACAATAAGAAAAAAGACGGTAGCTGTTATTGGGGCACTACCGATATTACCCCCATTAGAGACCGTAATGGTAAAACAGATCATTTTCTTGCGATAAATCAAGATATAACAAGGCAAAAGGCCAATGAAGATAAGCTACTAAAACAGCAGCTTTTTTTAAAAGAGGCTGAACGTATTGCTCATTTGGGGTGTTGGGAGAAAGATCTTAAAAACGATATCATTTACTGGTCAGACGGCATGCACAGATTAATAGGTATTGAGAAAAATTCTACGCCTTTGACTGCAGAGCTTATAGTAAACCTTGTCCATCCAGAAGACCGTTATCAATTTAGAATACACCAACTAAAAGCCTTAAATAAGTTAGAAGTTTATAACTATGAATGCCGAATAATATTAGCCGATAAGCAATTAAGGTATATCAATACATCAACTGAGGTTACCCGTGATGAAAGTGGCGAACCATTAAGTATGCTAGGTATTGTCAGAGATATAACCAACATTAAACAGAATGAAATAGAGCGTGAAATACTTGATGCTGAAAAAGAACAATCTCGTCAAGCGACACTCAATGTGCTGCTTGATGTTAAATACCAACGTAACAGAACAGAAAAGACATTAGCTGACTTAAAAGAATCTCAGCAAGAATTAGAACAAGCACGTTTAACAGCAGAAGCGGCAAGCGACTCTAAGTCGCAGTTTTTAGCAACAATGAGCCATGAAATTAGAACACCGATGAATGGTGTTGTTGGTATGTTAGAGCTACTGCAGCAATCAGAACTAGATGATGATCAATACCATTTAGCCAATGTTGCCAAAGATTCAGCATGGGCGTTATTACAAATCATTAATGACGTGCTCGACTTTTCAAAAATAGAAGCGGGGAAAATGACTTTAGAGTCAATACCGTTCACCTGGACAGAGATTATTGAAGGCGCTGCAGAGTTACTATCGTCACAATTACAAAGCAAAAAATTATTGTTGGTTTGTTCATCTAATCATCATATGACTGAGTCAATGCTAGGCGATCCCATTAGGTTAAGGCAAATTGT
Source organism: Colwellia sp. BRX8-9 (assembly GCF_014077245.1). Lineage (NCBI taxonomy): Bacteria > Pseudomonadati > Pseudomonadota > Gammaproteobacteria > Alteromonadales > Colwelliaceae > Colwellia > Colwellia sp. BRX8-9. Next base: position 43,517 of record NZ_JACGVN010000014.1, on the reverse strand, counting down.
ACTTAATTTATTAGGTAATGCGATTAAATTTACTCACAACAATGAACAGCCACAAAGCCTTATTGAGGTTAAGCTTGATTATTTAGATAATAGCCAAAACAAAAAATTATTTCGATTAACGGTTAAAGATAATGGTATTGGTATTAGTGAGGATCAACAAGTTCATTTATTCGATGCTTTCACACAGGCAGACAGTAGCACCCATCGTAAATTTGGCGGCACAGGACTCGGCTTATCTATTTGCTCAAAGTTAACCACTATGATGGGAGGACAAATAAGTTGTCAAAGCGTGATAGGTGATGGTACAGAATTTCATGTCGATTTACCTTTAATAGCAACTGAAAATAAACAGACATCGACCCTGAGCGTAAAACTCTATCATTTAAATATTTTACTCATTGCTTACGATGGAATTACCGATAATATCTTGCACAAAGGTCTAACAGAGCTTGGCGCACATTGTCATTTAGCACCAAGTTCGCCAACAAAATTAAGCAAGCTTATTTCTGCTGAAAATTATGATCTTATTATTATTTCAGCAGAACAAGTTATTAGCCTTTGGCCAGAAGTTAAAATGCAGTTACCCAACAACAGTGATGAGGATATTAATATACTGATTCTTGAAAGGTGGCATGACTTCGACTTACCCCTTTACCCTGAACACGCGACAACTATTGCCAGTAATCCGTTTTTACCACAAAAAATATACTGGACCATTGCCCGTATTATGGATCAAAAAAATCCACTTATAAGTTGTCTAAAGCAAGATATTAAGACGTTATCTATACCCAGTGTTACTGAAGCACAAGCCAGTAATAAGCTAATTTTAATTGTTGAAGATAATGTCTTTAATCAACAGGTATTAGAGCGTCAGCTAAATCTATTTGGTTATGCTGTGATCATTGCCAACCATGGTGAAGAAGCCTTAACTAAAATGACGCAATATTCATTTTCCCTGATCATGACAGATTGTCAAATGCCGATCATGGATGGTTTCGAATTTGCCCAAAAGGTGCGAGAGAATGAACAAGGCGGCACAACACAGATACCTATTATAGCAATCACCGCTAACGCGATGCGAAATGAAGCCGAACACTGCATTAAACTTGGCATGAATGACTACGTGACTAAGCCAATGAAGCTAGATAGCTTAAAAGCTTTACTCAGTAAATGGTTAGTTGAAGAAGAACTCGAAGATGAATTTAAAATAGAATCACCACCTGAATTGACCGATGAACAAGTCACTAAAATGATAGCAAAACCGGCAATAAACATCTCAGCATTGGTTGAATGCTTTGGTGATGATAAAGAAGCGCAACAAAGCTTTTTACAATTTTATCAACAACATAGCAAACCATTATTCGCTGAATTAGCCGTGCACATTACCGATAAAGATTGGCAGAGTGTAATGGAACTGGCACACAAGCTTAAATCTTCAACCCGGGGCGCTGGAGCGATATTACTAGGTCATTATTGTGAGCAATTGGAACAATTCGCTAAAGAAGAAAATACACAAGAAATTATAACGTTAAGCCATAAACTTTATGCTGAGTTTATTCGAGTGTCTGACGAGATAGCGGCAAACTTTTAGGCCATGTTATGGCGTTTGTCAGTGATTATCTATAGCGGTGACTGAAAATATTGTTATAAACGTTTTCATCAATCACACGTCGCTACTGAATACTCTTATTATTTAGCGTATTAATTGCTGAAAACGTCGGCCACTTACCCACGGCACGAATAGTTAACTGAGGGTTGTGATTGTTTATCTTTTTTCAATTAAAGGAATGTTATTTTCCTTAAATAGCTTAGCAACAACGCCTTGCGTTAAAGGTTTAATGAGATAACCTTTTGCGCCTAGTTCAATAGCTTTTTTTACTATTTGTTTATTTTTATTACCGGTTAACATAATAAGTGGCGTATCAAAATTTTTGCCGTTGCCCTGTTTCATTTGTCCTAAAATATATAAACCATTGGTATCGGGTAGACTTACGTCGAGTAAAACGATATCAAAACGTATATTATTAAGACAAATTAAGGCCGTTCTACCGGTACTAGCGGTTTGAACGTTGAGTTTATACTTGTGCAACAGTGTATTGGTTAAATGTATGCTAATGGGATCATCTTCAACCAATAGAATATTAATAGCGGCTGATTTATTATCCCCTTGTATCTTATCTAATTCTTTTACCGCATCGGCGTTACTTGCATTATAAAGCTTATTAAAAGAAGTTGGTGGATGTACTTGCTCGCTTTTATCAGATTGAGCCGCTTCATTACTTTCTTGTGCTATATTTTCCACGTCACTGATTAATCCACTGAGCAAGTCTAATGCTTTACTTTGCAGTTCCACCAGCCTAGGTCGAATTTCGTTTGAACGTATCGACGCTAAAATATTCTTGACCACGTCAAGATTAATATTAACATTGTGTTTGAGTTTAATTTGCTCTGTTGCTTTACTGATAGAGTGTTCAACGTCGGTAATACTCTCTTCAAAAGACAACCTAAGTCTTTCTTTCAGCTCTAAGCCGTGCAGTACCGTTTCTCTAATTTCTTTTGCATATGACTCTTTGTTATAAATATAATCTAAGGCAGCATTTTTTTTGAGACCAATGCCCAGCTTAGTCAGTAAATTAGAACAAACAACAACTGCACGTTTTTTCTCATAAAGCGGATTGGTAATTATATAGTCATCAATAATATCGTTATCATAAGCTTCATAAGCTTCGTTTTCTTCCCTTGCAGAAACAACAGAAACAATAAAATGTTCGCACGTTTGTCCTACTAAAACTGATTTAAGCGAGCTGTAATAGATCATTAAAGATCGTTGAAAAGAGGTTGCGTCGATTAAAATTATTTTAGGCGTTTCATCTTTAAGCTGTTTCTCAAGCTCCGGCAAAGCAGTAACAACAAGTACTTTATCAAAATGTTCAATCAACACCTTAATTAACAGCTCGCTATCTTCACGTTCGGTCGTGTATAAAATAATATTATGATGCTGCACTATAACTCCTTGACTCAACTATCTAATGCTAACCTTGTAAGAGTGTAAAACTTGCTTAGCAATATTGGCCACTCGACTTTATCAAAGTATAAGTGAGTATGTAAATTTCCCTGCTCAGGTCAATACAATCTAACACTGTTGAGCATGCTTTGGATACATTTCATCTTATCAATTAGATTAATATATAAATAAGCTAAATCAAGGATATAAAAGAAGCAAAAGTGTGATTAACAGCTAAGGTGTACGGGTTAATTTGAAAACATCACTTTCATCAGCAAATTTTTAATAACATCATAAGATTCATCTTCAAATTTAACGCCAAAATAATCAATCGTCGGCGATGACTTAATATTGCAAACAACACCTTTTATTGATGTGATGTCACTTAAGGCCTTGTCAGTAATAGCGAAGGTAATGGTATCTTCTTTGGTGATAACAACATTTTCTTCCTTCTTGGCACTTAATAAACAGCCTTCTAATGAAAGATTAACCATAATACCTTTTAATAACGAATTATTGACCGAAGCTTCAATATTTAATTGTGTATCAATTCGCGTTTCTTTTCGTAGCGGTCGTACGGCCACCTGTTGCGGAATGTTCAAGACAATCATTTTTGCTGGAACAGTTATCGTGCGCTCTATACTGGTAACAAAAGCAACAACCGCGCCTTCATGCTTTTCTACGATACTTCTAACGGTGCAGGCTACCCCTTGATTAATATTGCCAGTAAGCTCAACATGACGATTTAAATCGGGTAATTGGATCAACATAAATTGCTTGGGTAAAAAACCAACAAAAACACTTTTAAATTTTATTTTTTTACTGGGGGGAATTGAGACTTCGACAATAATGGCAGAGCCAGGGGTTAGCATTGATAATGACTTTGTTACATCTTCTCGAATCATTGATAGTTCTCCTAGTAAGCCATGCCCTGTAGAGGTTTAAATTGATAAGTTAACTTATCAACTCATTCATTGCAGGTTATTAATTGTGTTAAAATTAAATATATCATCGATTTTCATACTATCAATATTTATTAGCCACAAAGCGATAAAGTTTTAATAATAATATAATTGACTGCAAGTTTTTAACGCTATTAAGCGCAGCAACACTTTATAAATAGGCTTTATAGCCTATTGTAACCGCTGGTAGCTTTTAAACTATCGGCAAAAGGTTATTTACTGATGTTTTTAACCTTCATATTAAGCTATTGTTAAAAGGTAATGAGCACGCCACTATCGGCTTTTAATAAGCTAATTAGTTAATATTTATTAGTATTTTTATTAGCTAAACCGTGAAACATGTAAATTTTATAAAGAGTCTTATTGATGATTGAACTTTTTCGCAACATGAAAATTTCACAAAAAATCCCATTATCTATTAGTGTTTTTATTATATTACCTTTAATCATCTCCCTTATTGCAATAAATTCAACGAACACCATTAACAAAAACGGTCAAGATATTTATGATAATTATTTTGTCAGTTTTGTTAATCTTACCGACGCTCGAAAATATTTATATGAAGAGTTTGTACTAATAAAAAGTCATATTATTTCTCCTGACGATAAGTCTATGAGAGACACTGAGCAAAAAATCAGTAATGCATCAGTCAACTTCCGTGCTTCACTGACTAAATTTGAACAAACATTAGACAGTGGCGAAGAAACCAAACTACTCTATAAATTCAAAACTCAATTAACAACGTTTGAGTTGTTAACCGAGCGAATTATCACTTTAAGTAAAAGCAACCAAGATATTGCTGCAGATAGACTAGCTAATGAAGAATATGGCGTGCTTTTTAATGACATGCAACTCAATATGGCAGGTATGCTAGAAACTAATATTGATGGAGCTCAAGCCCTATACAACAGTAATCATCAACATCATCAAACTACGCGTTCTCTTATTATTTTGGTTACCGCTATTATTATTGCCATTGGCTTATTTATTGGTTGGCTATTGATCAGCACAATATTAGAGCCACTGCTTAAAATACAGTGCCATATAGCAAGTCTTACTCATTCAGGTGATCTTCTCCTTCAACTCGACATTGAAGGTAAAGATGAAATTAGCGAATTAGCTGAGTCATTTAATACTATGCTTGAGTCATTATTTCATGCACACAACAAGCTCATCCAAACAGAGAAACTAACCTCTTTAGGTTCACTAGTTGCAGGAGTTTCTCATGAGATTAATACGCCATTAGGCATAGCTGTCACGATAGGCAGTACAATCAAAGATAACTTTCAAAAGTTTTCAATTCGTTTTAAAGAAAAAAAAGTAAAACGTTCTGACTTGGAAAGTTTCGAAATAGAAGTCAATGAATGCTTAGATATTTTACTGAATTCTTTAGACCGAGCTGTTGTTCTCATTCAGAGTTTTAAGCAAGTGGCTGTTGACCAAACGAGTGAGGCAAGACGTATATTTTTCTTATCTGATGTCGTGGACGAAGTGATCCGTATACATCACCATAAAATAAAACGCCTAGGGATAACCTTCGACTGCGTAATTGATAAAAATATAGAGATGGACAGTTTTCCAGGTCCTTTGGGGCAAGTGATGACTAATTTATTTAATAACGCCATTATTCATGGTTTTGAAAGTACAGACTCTGGCATTATCGCTATATCAGCTTATCTGAATAATTCAGTTGTCATTATCAAAGTAGAAGATAATGGTAAGGGCATCCCAAAAGCGTTTATTGACAAAGTTTTTGAACCTTTTTTTACCACTAGGCTTGGTGAAGGAGGTTCAGGTTTAGGCCTGAGCATCATATTTAATATTGTCGTCAGTTTACTCGGTGGTAAAATTAGAGTAGCCAGTACATTAGGAAAAAACACCTGCTTTACCTTAGAATTACCTTTGGTTTCGCCCCAAAAGATAACAAAAATTAATGATAAAGATTAACTGTACTCGCTATTATCTTAAACACGTTTAAAATAATCAGCTAATTTTTTCTCTATCTAAAACAAGTTAACCGCACAAGATTATCAATGGCACGCTTATTATGGCTTTTGATAAAATGCTACTTGGCCTCGTCCTGAAGCTTTAACTTGGTACATCATGTCGTCTGCCTTAACCATCAATTCGTGGAGTACCTTAGCGTCTTTAGGGGCAACAACAATACCAATACTTGCGCCTACCTGGCATTGCATATTATTTGAAATATGAATGGGCTGCTCTATCTCAACAAGAATATTATTGGCTTGTTCAAGCATTAACTCTTGGTCAAAGTTCGTCAACTGACGGGCAACAATAAATTCATCCCCTCCCCATCGAATACAGAGGTCTGTTGCCAAGTTAAAATGCGCTTTAAGACGTTTTGCTATTGCTATTAATACCTTATCCCCCGCTTCATGGCCATAAGTGTCGTTAACAGGTTTAAATTTGTCTAAATCAATCATCATCAACACTAAACTTTGTTGATTTTCTAAACAATAAAGTAAGGCATTATCTAATTTTTTGTCGCCGGAGCGTCGATTAAGTAGATGGGTTAAAGGGTCATGATCCGCTTCAAAACGTGTTTGAAATTCTCGTTCTGCTCGTTCAGTAACGTCATGTATTATCACTTCAACTAAATTACCTTGTTCACTTCTGCGCTCATTGCTGCGCTGTTCGGTTAATTTTGCGAATAAACAGTGCAGCCATAGCGTTTTATTGCCGATGCGGCATTCTATGTCTAGAGTGACTTGTGGACGATTCTTGTCGGCGCGAATACTCAATAACAACTCTTCGAGTTTGTCGACATTATTTAATAAAGTTGGAAAGTGTAAAGAGGCCAAGTCTGTCTGTCCTGCAACACTGAAGTATTGTAAAAATGCCGGGTTGAAAGTGGTAATGGTGTTTTTTTCATCGAGCAAACAAATTCCAGCACTCGCTTGTTCAAAAATAAGCCTGAATTTACGCTCTAACTCTTGAGTTTTTTCGCGCAATGCTCGCTCATTACTAATAGTAAGATGTAACTCATGCATTAAAGAGTTTATACCTTTTGTTAATTTACCAATTTCATTTTTGGCACCTTGCTTCACCAACAACATCCGCATTGTTTTAGGTATACTAGGGTTGATGGTAGTAAAGCTATCGGTTAACTTTTGAATAGGCTTAGTTAGCCATCTGTGCACGATCAGAGAGACAAAAAAAGCAATAATGATGGATTGTATTAGTATCAATGCCACTTCTTTTTTAAGTGAATTTTCTACCTGTTGTTGAATATAATTATTGTCTGGATAAACAGTAAGTGTGCCAACAAGGGTATCATCAATAAAAGGATGGATTAATTGGATAACTATGCCATCTTGTGGTTTGTTAAGAGCACCACTGGAAATGCTCATTTCGCCCTCGCCGGAGAGTCTAGCCCCTTGAACTAAATCATTACTCAACAAACCACTAATAATTTCCTGTCCGAGCTCGCGATCATTTAAATAGGCAGATATCGTCGCAGTTTTTGCCATCGTTTGGGCTAATTGTTTAACAAGCAAATAGTTAGTATCTTTCTTTTCTTGAAGGCCAGCATAATAGGACAACGTTGAAGAAACCAACGCAACTAGCACGGCAACAATAGCGATCGCCAATGGAACTCTGACATAAAGATTTTGACTAATTTTCATTAAATCGATAAACCACTTTTACAGCATCAGTGAGCTGGTCTTTAGGTATATAACCAATTGAATATGGTGAACTGTATAACTTGTTCAAAGCATCTTCAATTGAAATAGCCGCGATCGGCGGTTTAGCTCGCCCAGAGAACAGTAACCTTGCCCAGTAAGCGTTTATTTTTTGCTCATTTTTATTAACTAATTGCAGATAAAAGTCATTCTTCAATAGTGATTCAGAGGGCAAATCTAGTGGCTGTGCCATTTCACCGTCAGGAAAAGTTAAATAACGCCCCATATAAATGTCAATCACTTCGCGCTTAGATAATGAGTTAATCGCATTGTCTTTATTGACCACAACAACAAACTCGGTACTCACAGCATCAAAGTTGAAAATAGCCAATCCAATCATTAATAACAGGGGGTTTTTCATCATTAAAACACCATGTTCGCACTAACAGTAAACACATTAATTCTATGCTCTTTTTCAACATTTTCCGGATCACTTATCCCCCATAACCCACCACCAAAAGGTTGAACATCAAAGTGATCAATTTGCGCTTTAACGATCAAATTTTCTGACGCCTGCCATTTTACGCCAACATTAATTGAATGTTGGTGCACCACTAATCGGTCTACAGCCTCTTTTGAAGCAAGTGCTAACTGTTGTAATGGAAAGGTTACTTGTATTGGCGTACCAGGAAGAAATTGGGGCGCAGTAACTGTGGTTATCTTATGGCGGTTCTCTGAAATAGAAACACTGGAAAAAAGCGTCACTTTATCTAAACGATAACCGACACTCACATAGCCATTAATATTTGATGAAGCGACCAACCAAGGAGACTCTGAAATACCTATTTCAGATTGAATTAACCAATTATCACTATCGTAGGTTAATCCTAAAGCAGCATATTCAATACTATGGTTTTTTGTGTCAAAACTTGCTGATAGCGACGCTGCTTGTGGCCACACAGGAGCTGGCACAGAGTTTAATAAATCAATAAACTCATTTAATGCCTCGAACTTATAGTCTCCGACATCAGCTTGTGATACAGAAAATCGCATGGTCCAAGCATCAAGTACGTAGGTTGCGCTAAAAGTCATTAAATGGTCAAAATCAATAAGAAAGTCTTGGCCACTCGCTTTTAATTTTGCAGTCGTGTTACCCGCAGCTAATTTTAACCGTAAAAAACCATCATTAATTGATTGGCTGTATTCAATATCTACACCATCAAATTTCCCCGCTGTACTTGCAAAAGAGTAATACTCATGTGGCGGACGTACCCACAAATAAGCGTATCCCACGTGCGGGTATTCTGAAAGTAAATAAAGGTCACTGTTTAATCTGCCCGCACGAATAGCCCAATTACGAGAAGGACGGTAGCGCAAAAAAGCTAATTCGAGGTAGTTTTCAAAGTCTGTATTCGCGTGATCTTCTAGGACAAATTGCACAACAGAATCCCAGTTATTAGCCAAGGATATATTGGCTTGCCCCCCTAAAATTGAGTCACGGGTAGCTGACCAGCCTGTATCGTCAATATTCAAATAATTGGGACTAAAAGCAATATCAGGATCGTCACTATAACTAAGGGCTAAAGAGGCAAAACCACTAAATTCAACTTTTATGTCATCGGCATAGGCATTATAAGTAACGCCTGTGAAAATTAAAGCTGTGGCGAAAATAAATCGATACAAGGTAGCAGCCTTTTTTCGTTTGATAATATTGAAGATATTAATGATAACAGATAGCTCATTTATTTGCCTATTGTTCGACCATAAAATACCACGACTTCTTTAACGAGTGCTAGACTAACGTCTGTGTTTTGAATTAATAGACTTTTGAGGTTCGTCTCAGGAGGATAACGCATAAACCTGTGCTTAATCAGCAAAATAAATGGCGAATCTTGGACTGCGAAATAATGGCTTGGTATCGGCTTGGCTATTGGCTTGGCTAATGTTGGATAATATATTTAACAAACACTTGTCCTAGCAAGAACAACATTATTTTGGTCTGGTTAAGTGTAATCAACCGATTGCCCCTTAGGGCATTTTCCCTTAATACTTATCTTTCTAAGTGCTCGGCATGAAAACGCAAATGCGCTTCAATAAATGAAGAGATGAAATAGTAACTGTGATCATAGCCTTCATGAATAGTTAACTCTAATGGGTAACCACTCATTTTTGCTGCAGCCTCTAGCGTTTCTGGTTTTAATTGCTCTTTCAAAAAGTCATCTGCACCACCTTGATCAACTTTGGCAGGAATAAACTGTTTTGCTATACGCATTAATTCACTGGCATCATGCTGGTACCAACTTGCTTGGTCTTTCCCCAAGTAAGCGCTGAAAGCTTTTTTGCCCCAAGGCACCTTAATCGGGTTACAGATAGGACTAAAGGCTGACATTGAACGATAACGTTCAGCGTTTAACAAACCAATAGTTAGTGCCCCGTGTCCGCCCATGGAATGTCCACTAATAGCGCGCTTATCTGACACTGGAAATGTGGCTTCAATAATTGCTGGCAGTTCTTTAACCACATAATCATACATCTGATAGTGACGGCTCCAAGGTGCTTGGCTAGCATTAAGATAAAATCCTGCGCCCTGCCCCAAATCATAACTATCGTCATCAGCTACCTCTTCACCTCTTGGACTAGTATCAGGAGAAACAATAGCAATGCCTAACTCAGCAGCTATTCGCAGTGCGCCGGCTTTTTGCATAAAGTTTTCATCGGTACAGGTTAGACCTGAAAGCCAGTAAAGCACAGGCACTTTTTTGCCATTATTAGCCTGTGGAGGCAAAAAAATGGCAAAGCGCATGTTAGCGTTTACGGTTTTAGAATGGTGGCTATATTGCTTGTGCCAGCCACCAAAAATTTTATTTACACTGATACTTTCAATTAAAGGATCAATTGTCATAGGGTAACCTCAAGACGCTCCCCTGCTAATTACTGCAATAAAAGGGCAACGCCATATTATTAATGTGAGTGACTATCTTTCTAAAGACAGATGCTGGTTATTTATATCGCCTATTTATCAAAATGAATAACACTGCGAATACTTTCTCCTTTGTGCATTAACTCAAACGCTTCATTAATGTCTTCAAGACTCATGGTATGAGTAATAAAATCGCTCAAGTTGAATTCACCGGCTAAATAACGTTCAACATAATCTGGCAACTCAGTACGACCTTTAACACCGCCAAATGCAGAACCACGCCATACTCGACCCGTTACCAGTTGAAATGGACGGGTTGATATTTCTTGTCCGGCACCGGCAACACCAATGATCACTGATTCTCCCCATCCTTTATGACAACATTCTAAGGCAGAGCGCATTAGGTTAACGTTACCAATACATTCAAAAGAGTAGTCAACACCGCCATCGGTCATTTCGACAATCACATCTTGAATAGGCTTGTCGTAGTCTTTGGGGTTAATAAAATCGGTAGCACCCAATTTTTTCGCAAGTTCGAATTTACTTTCGTTAATATCGATAGCAATAATTCGACTAGCTTTCGCCATAGTCGCGCCAATCACTGCAGACAATCCAATACCGCCAAGGCCAAAGATAGCAACAGTTGCGCCCTCTTCAACTTTTGCTGTATTCATGACTGCGCCCATGCCGGTGGTAACACCACACCCTAGTAGACAAACCTCTTCTAATGGTGCTTCTTTATTAACTTTCGCTAATGAAATTTCTGGCAAGACTGTGTATTCAGAAAAAGTTGAACAGCCCATATAGTGAAAAATAGGCTGACCATCTTTGTAAAAGCGGGTCGTGCCATCTGGCATCAAACCCTTGCCTTGTGTCTCACGAATTTTTTGGCAAAGGTTGGTTTTACCCGATAAACAGAATTTACATTCACCACACTCTGGTGTGTATAATGGAATAACGTGATCGCCTACCTTAACACTGGTTACACCTTCACCTATTTGTTCAACAATACCACCGCCTTCGTGACCTAAAATAACGGGGAAAATTCCTTCTGGATCCTCTCCAGATAAGGTAAAGGCATCGGTATGACAAACACCAGAGGCAATAACCTTAACTAACACCTCTCCTTTGCGAGGTAGCATGACATCGACTTCTTCGATAGATAGTGGCTGATTAGGGCCCCAAGCAATAGCCGCTTTCGATTTTATAAATTTATCTGACATCGTTATTCTCACTTTTCAATTAATAGATATTTTGATGGGATTAGCATCTAGTCGAATTTGTTACAGTAACATTAGTTTACTCGACTTATTTAAAGATGATAATACGCCTAATACGTAATTAACTTTTACCCCTTGGTAACAATCTAAAGGACATAGTTACCAAAAAGTGAAAGCATTTTGGTTAAAAATTTTGATCTACATTATTCATCTTAATGACTGTGTCCTTGGGCAAGATTTATCATAGCAATACCAACAGCAACTAACCCCATGCCTAGCCATGTTGTTAAATCAAGATGCTGACGGTAAATCAAAGCAGACAATAAAGTCACGGTTATAATGGCAAGCCCGGCCCATAGCGCATGGACGATACCAACTGGCATGCCTTTCATTGCTTGACCTAAAAAAATGAATGCTGCTAAATGTCCAAGTAAAACTAAAGCACTTGGCAGTGGTTTACTAAAACCATCAGTCTCTTTTAATGCTACATGAGACATCGCCTCAGCAGCGACACCTAAAAAAAGGAATAACCAACTCATCTTTATTTCCTATAATGTTATACGAACGGTCACTGTCAAAGGTCTAAAGTAATTTTAAATAAGCTACTTTTGTGGCCACTAACAATGTCTTGTTGGTGGCTAGTATAGTTATTTCTATATAAATGATAATATGCTAAATTGGAAATTCACTTGTACATATAGGTAATAATCATGCAGTGGGATGGCATCAGCGAATTTGTTTACGTTGCGGAAAATGAAAGTTTTACCCTCGCCTCAAAGAAAATGGCGATATCTACCGCACAGGTGAGTCGACAGATAAGTGCATTAGAAAAACGCCTTAATATTAAGTTATTTTATCGAACAACTCGCAAAGTATCATTAACAGAAGAAGGCCGTGTTTTTTATCAGCATTGTCGCAGCGTTCTCGATGGTCTCGATGCTGCTGAGCGGGCCATCACAAATTTGCAGTCAAAACCCCAAGGCAAAATTAAATTAACAGCGCCTGTTGCCTATGGTGAAAAACAAATATTACCGCTAGTGAATAATTTCATAAAACAATATAGCGATGTTGAAGTGTCGGCTTATTTAAGCAACCGCCAAATAGACATTGTTGAAGAAGGCTATGACCTAGCAATTCGCCTTGGTAAGTTAAGTGACTCGACCATGATGGCAAAAAAACTTGGCAAAAGAACAAACTACCTTTGTGCATCACCACAATACTTAGAAAAACAGGGAGTACCCCATTCTATATCAGAGCTTAATAAACATAGTTGTTTGTTGGGTACATTAGACTACTGGCATTTTAGAGAGTCTGACCGAGAAAAAAGTATCCGCGTAACCGGTAGATTAAGATACAACAATGGCTACAGTCTGATGGACGCCGCACTAAAGGGCTTAGGGATAGTTCAGTTACCCGATTATTATGTTCAACAACGCATAGAAAGTGGTGAACTGGTGACCCTATTAGATAATTACCGTGCGCCTGATGAAGGAATATGGGCAATTTACCCTCAAAATCGCCATTTATCGCCTAAAATAAGACTGCTGGTTGATTACTTAGCTGAACAGTTACTTTAATCTTCAGCTTTATTAAATTACCGAACAAGGCTGTAAAGCTTAAGTCATAACATAAAATAGTAGCGGTTAGGTTTGCCGCTATTATCTTACATACACTCCACCTAGGCCTCCAAAGTCATGCCGCGCAGATAAAGAGACAGCAATAAAAGGAAAGTAGTAATGATCAATTGCCTGTTTTTCCGTTAATCATCCAATAGGCTTTCGAGTGAATGTGTAACGCCCATTCGTTGATGTACTACTGGACTTGTTGTGGTGTATAACGTTGGAATACGGTCTTTTTCTAAAACAGTTTCCGCAATCGAAAAGGCCGCTAAGGCAGTTTCGTGGAAGCCACTTAAAATCAACTTTCGTTTACCCGGGTAATAATTAATATCACCAACGGCATAGATACCCGGCACTGAGGTTTGAAAAGATTGTGTATCTACTTTTATCTGGTGTTGGTGCATGGCAAGTTGCCAATTTGCTATTGGGCCAATCTTGGGTGACATACCAAAGAATATAACAAGTTCATCAAGTTCCACTCTACGTTTGATGCCATCTTTTGAATTTACTGTTAGGCCAGTTAGCTTATTATCTTCTTGCTGAAAGTCGCTCACTTGACCACATAAAAATTGCATTTTTAGTTCTTCACACAAGGCGTACATTTCATTCACGCTACTTGTAGCGGCTTTAAATTTTGTACTACGATGAATAAGCAAGACACTATTAGCCGTTTTTTGTAGGCTTAAACTCCAATCAAGTGCGGCATCTCCGCCACCTAGCACAACGACATTTTTATCTTTAAAGTGTTCTATATTATTGATTCGATAGAACAGTTGTTTATCTTCAAATTTATCAATTAAGGGTATTTTTAATTTAACGGGTGAGAAGGCACCATTACCAGCAGCAATAATCACCGCGCGACAGTGAATGAGCGTATTCTTGTGCGTGGTAACTGAAAAAGAAACATCCGACAATTTATTAATGTCTTCGACCCGTTCGCCCAATAAAAAAGTTGCCTTAAAGGGAGCCGCTTGCTCATAGAGATTTTCTATAACTTGGCTTGCCTTCGCATTAGGCAAAGCAGGAATATCATAGATAGGCTTATCTGGATAGAGTTCAGTGCATTGGCCACCAACTTCTGGCAAGCTGTCAATAACAACCGATTTTAATCCTTGTAAACCAAGCTCAAATACTTGAAACAAACCAACAGGGCCTGCACCAATAATTACAACGTCTGTCGTTAAGGTTTTCATAAGTACCTCCTCAGTACCATTAGCTTATATTTATGGCAGATCTAGCGCCTTGAAATATCAGTCTATTGTCATTTTTATAATCAATATAAATCACTACGGTGCTTTATTGATTTACCCTTAGCAGGGTTAGCATTTAACGAGTTAAAAAATCACCTATCACCCATACTCAAAATGGTTCGCTACTGCGATTCTATAAATTTTTTTTCAAGTCGATGCTCAATTTATTCATCTACCCTGCTCGTCTTTTTTAACCAAGGTTTAAAGAATAACGCACTGGAAAAAAACAAGATAAAAGCTTGCGTCGTAATGCCTTGCCACGTTGAATTAATACCTAGCCACGCGAAATGAAAGTCAATAGGAAAGCGCGTAATACTAATAATAGCGGCTTCTTGCAGCGCTGTTATCGCTTTACCCGCGAGAATAAATGACAAGGCTAATAGTAAATACGTTGTTATTGAAAAGAATCGCGCTATTGGTAATTTAATAGAATATTTAATCATTAACCAGGCCACGACAACTAGCATAGCCGCTGCTGCCCCAAAGCCACTAAAAAGAACAAATTGCTGTGAGGGGTTTGTCTGGGTTAACAATGATTGATAAAACAGTACTGTCTCAAAAACCTCACGATAAACCGCAATAAACGCTAAGCCAGATATTCCCCATAAAGCACCTGATTTTAAACTTTTATTAATATTTTGTTGAACATAACGTTGCCATTGATCGGCTTGCGTTTTGCTGTGCATCCAAAAACCAACATAAAAGAGCACAATTGCAGCTAACAGCGCGGCAAACCCCTCCATAGTTTCACGGCTAGCACCGCTAATCGTTACTAATTTTTGTGCCACTAACCAAGTTAACCCACCCGCAATTAAGGCTGCTATCCAACCAAAATGAAGATATTTAATGGCTTCTTTTTTATTGGACCGTACCAGTATGGTAAAAAGCACCAGCACAACCAATAGCGCCTCTAAGCCCTCTCGTAACAAAATAATAAAACTGGCACTAAATAAAGCTGTGTCTGATATAGCTGAGTCATTGAGTAAAAATTCAGCTTGTTCTATTTGCAGCAAAATTGCAGAAACAGATACAGCAACGTCACCCGAGCCTTCCTCGTTGTTAATTTCATTGCGCAAGCCTAACAAGTTAAATTCAATCATTTTACGTAACGAACTATCATAAGCGTCGAGGTTATTTTCCACAAGCTCAAACCCATCTAAGTAGGCACTCACCGCAAATTGTTGGGCAAGTATAACGTCATTATTTTTGTAAGCGGCAAGTGCTTTTTTAAGTTGATCACGCGCGATTGTTAATGGCGCCTTAGTTGCAGAAAACAGTTCCTCAGGGTTAGATCTAAGCTGCTCAACAAAACCTTTTTCCAAGTCAGTTTTCGCCCTATACAATTCGTTAGGGCTATACTGAACAAGTTCGGCGAGTGAGAGTTCAAGTGTATTATTTTCTTGTCGTTTTTCATCAAAAACAAAAGCTAAACTACCCGTATAAAATGCTAACGACCAACGTTGTTTTGCCGTTAAGTTATTAAATGAAGACATAGCAGTGCCGTCAAGACCGCCGGTTACCACATCATATAATCCTAGAATAGAACGGTCTAAAGCACGTGTTCTTTCGTTAAAATTAGTAGGCTGTGGACTTAGTTGCCTTGCAAGCTTCCCGTCTCCTTTACCCGTTACACCATGACAACTGGCACAATTATTTTGAAATAATTGCTTTACCCTAGATGCTGAAAGTAAAGATGTTGGTAACGATAACTGCGGAGAGTTATTTATCAACAGGTTTTTTAATTCACTGGTCAGCATTTGTATTTCGACAAGTGTTTTTTTCGCTTGTACCGCAGAGAGAAGTGATTTCGATAACGTAATCATGGCTTGTTCACCCGGCTCTCTCACCGATCTTTCAGCAATAATGTTAGAAAAATCAAGCATTTCTTGATACTCACCTTGATCAATAACTTTGCCATTACTGATGGCAGAAGCATAATCAACACTAATATATTCAGTGAGTTGTAAAAGTTGACGTAATCCTTCTGTATCGCTGCTCGCCGATGTTTGCGTTGAGATAAGATAACCAATAACAAAAAAAACATGAATAAATTTGCGCTTTAATGAGCGCATTGAAAAAGTCATTAATTTTTGAAAATAACGAGAAAGATAATAAGTCATAAATAACCCTGCAACGCAATTGAGAATGATTCTCATTATACTACATAGAATAAGGATAATGTTAAATATTTATAAAAATAAAGTACTATAGTATCGGTTTAAGTTCTAACGGTTAACGTATGTCCCCTTAAATTAAATGTTCGCTTTTAATAAAGCACAATAATAGTTTATCGACTAATGAACCTCCCCCTTTATAGCCAATAATCTCCTCAAAGAGATAACAGTAAAGTTTGACCCTAAAGCAGGTCAGGCGTTACTATGATGAAGTTCTAGTAGGCTTTAGCTAAAATAGCTTTGCCAATTTACTCACCTAGTCGTAACATAAACATCCATATTTGAAATATTTACACCAACGCTGAACGGTTATACGTTCCTTAACAAAAGTGGCCGTATGTACAAAACTAAAAAAAGCACCAAACCCCAAGAAATTTCTTACAAACGTGTTCAATCATACATGATGTGGATGATCGAGAGATACGGTGATTACTCAGCAAAATCTTTATTGCAAAAAGCCAATTTATTATTCAAAGATGATACTCAATATAATCAAACTGCCTTAGATTATTTAATTGAACACGAAATTATAGATGATGCTCGTTATGCTAAAAGACTAACGCTTAGTCTGGCCGAAAGTAAAATAGGCCCAAATAAAATAAAAGAGAAACTTTATGCTAAGGGTTTTCAATCAACAACCATTAATGAGTGTGTCAATGAACTTGAAACGTCAGAAGATGACTATTTTGATAAAGCGTTGGCGTTAAAAATAAGAAAATTTGGTGAAGAGCCTATTACCGATATAAAGTTGAAGCAAAAAGCTTTACGCCATTTAACGGCAACCAAAGGATTTTCATATGCCATTGCCAATAAAGCGATTACTTATAACCCTGAACAAGAAGAATAGGTAGTTTGTCATTAAGGCTTTATTTTATAACAAACAATAAAATTAAGACCCTGTGCTTTATACAGCTTCACCACAAGAATAGTGCGCTAATATAAGATCAATATCTTCGCCAGCTTTATTGTTAGTAATCATCAAATACTTTTTTAAACTGACCATTTTTTTTCAATACAGAGATGGCTTGGTTGATTCGAGGAAGTAAATTTTCGTGTTCTTTTCTTAATCTAATAACGATATCACCTTTAGTATGTAAAGAAGCGAGTGCTATTGACGTTTGATGTTTTTCAGCCCAATATTGAGCCGCTCTTTCTTCTATAATGGCAACCTTAAAGCGCCCTTTTACCAGCCCTTTGACTAATTCACTTTCTGATAAAAAATCAGCGCGAGTAAACTTGTCATCATCAAAATAAGCATAGCCTGCTACGGTGCCGACTAACTGCCCATAAGCCATTTCTGCTTGATTGAACTCTACTGCAACATTGGGCAATGTAACAAAGTATTCTGTTACTTCAAATAAAGGAACACTGCTAACATAATCAACACCAATAATTTTATCTTTAAACCAATTTGGGCTAACAACATCGAAGTCAATTTGTCCTAATTCCAATGCGGTCACCGCTCTTTTTACCGGGAGATAGCTGGTTTCAGTAGAAATGGCTGCTTGCATCATAATAAGCTCAATTAACGCGATAATAATACCGGGTTTTTGTTGATTGCCACTATAACCAAACGGCACCCAAGCCTTGGTGCTGCCAAGATCATATTTTAAAGTACTAGTAACAGTTTCAGTCGCACTACAGACAAAAGATCCGAGCGTCATTGAAGTAGCGATTAAAAATATCGCTACATTAACTATACGTTTAATCTTTGGTATTATCACTTGAAAATTCACTATGTATACCCCCGAGAATACTTATTTTTTACTAAACAGAGTGTAAAAAAACTCAGCTACGTTTTTAAAATTAACAGTTAAAAAATCCAGTAGGCTAATCGCTGTAACCTCCATCGCTTTCCCAGCGCTAATAGAGTTACCTATAACATAGCGCGATTTACGGTCTATTTCGACTGTCTATTTACATAGTCAAACTATAACGATTATTCACAGAAACGCTTATCCAAGAGGCGTAATTAAATGTTAATAAAAATCTGAAATACGGTTAATAAGATGAGCTTATTAACATTAGTTTTAATGATTTTATCTCTTTATTAAATATTGTTAATTATCCAAATAAGTTAATAATATTTCAGACCATAACTTTAATTATTTTTAAATCTTAACGTAATGTTAGGCAGATAAAAATATGGTGTAAAGGTAAAGACTTCTTTTAGAATTTAGATTATTACCCATATAAATCAAGGTCCATAAACAGAATAATTTAGTTTATTAAAGCTATTTTATTAAAATACTCTTTAGTAAATTCAATAAAAGCGTTCAGTTTATTCGACTGGTGAATTAATTGTGGATAAATCATAAAAATGGTCTGCCCTGCTGGCATTTCACTTTCAAGTATAGCGACTAACGTTCCCTCTTTAATCTCTTGGTCGACTAAATAGTCAGGCACCCTAATAATACCTTCGCCATTTAATGCTAATGTTTTCAGCATATGGTTATCGTTTATTTTTAACCAACCATCTACAGGCACCTCAGCGTTTAAGAATGACCAAGTTAATTGCTCTTGTCCCCTTAAACATTGATGCGTTTTTAAATCGCTGGGCACCTTTGGTTTACTGTATTTATCTAAATATTCAGCAGAAGCACAACAGCAATGTTTATAGGGCAAAATAGCTTTTGCAACCATATTTAAAGGCGGGGAGTTTGTGGCACGAAAAGCCAAGTCAAAATCACTACGATTTAAATCAAAACGGGTGTAACTAGTATCGATAGAAAACTCAATGGCGGGATGTAAGGCGCTAAACTTAGAAAAAATGTCGAGTAAAAACCTTTTAGTAAAGAGGCTTGGTGCTGTAATTTTTATAACACCTTCAATAGCATTGCCTTTATGACCAGCATTTCGCTCTAGTTCTAAAACAGAATGACGAATTTTATTTACACCCGTTAAGACACTTTCACCTTCTGCGGTTAAGCGAACACTCCGTGTCGAGCGGATCAACAAAGCAAAACCCATCTCCTTTTCTAATCGACGAATTTGAGCAGATAGATGCCCTCTGGATATTTGTAAATGTTGTGCCGCGACCGTAAAGCTTAAATGGCAGGCAACTTCACTAAATAACATTAATCGCTCAAGTTTTTTATGCTCTTTATTCATCATCTTTTGCGCTTATTGTGTGTTATATAAAACAATGAATTTTATTTTGTTATATATTCATTTGCAAATTTTTAGTGAAAAATACCTAGTCTTGTTATTACTTGCTTTATGCTTGGCTGTAATTAATTTCACCAACAGACGCTAATGCAGTCACTAAAGTATTACGGCATAAAATAGTAAAACAAAAATCAACAAATCAATAACTTGATTAACAAATTTAAATAAAAATAGGCATAAGAATGTTAAATATAGAAAATAAATGGGCGCTAGTAACGGGAGCTAGTCGAGGGGTCGGTCTTCGTGTTGCGAAAGAGCTTGCTAAACAAGGCTGTAAACTCATCATTCATTCTCGACAATTAGCTGGTACTAGAGATTTGCTTAATGAATTAACCACAGCGGGTCATGAAGTTTATGCTGTAGCGGCTGAACTTAATTCAATCTCTCAAGTAGAGCATTTAATTACCGAGGTGAAAGCCTTGAGTAATAATCACCTAGATATACTGTATAATAATGCAGCAATCATGACAAAGTATCAGCCGCTCTTTGCCCCGACGGCAGAGGAATACCTACACAGTTTTATGGTTAATAGTATTACTCCGGCTAAATTATGTGATGCTTTTCTTCCAGGCATGCTAACGCGTAATTGGGGACGTATTGTTAATGTTTCTTCAGGTATTAGTAATCAACCTGAATTGATGGCATATAGTTGTTCAAAAGCCGCTCTTGAAAGGTATGTGCGCGACATGATGCCAACGCTATTAGGCACTAACGTCTTAATGAACTTACTCGACCCTGGTTGGTTAAAAACAGACCTTGGCGGCACATTTGCCCCTAACGATGTCGATTCAGTAATGCCCGGCGCACTTATTCCCATACTATTGGAAAAAGAGCAAGGGAGTGGTATTTTATTTTGCGCCCAAGATTATGTTGGTTAACATTATGCTTAGTATCAGGCTTAAGTATAGAGCTTAAGCATCGATGGGCTAATGACGCTTTATTAAAGATAGCTAGTCAGTGGAACAAAGAGCATTAGCTCGATGAAAAAATAATTTTTTTTGTACTTTTATCTTGAGTAATAGTTAATGAAATCACTAAAAAATAGAAACATACGGTGGGGAATTATCGGTTTAGGTAACATAGCCAATAAATTTGCAACAGACTTATTAACGCTGAAAGATGCTGAGCTATATGCCGTTGCTTCAAGAACACAGCAAAAAGCCAATGATTTTGCCGATAAATATCACGCTACTAAAGCTTACAGCAGTTATAAGGCGCTCGTAAATGATGAAAATGTTGACGCTATTTACATAGCAACACCACATTCAATGCATAAAGAAAATGCGCTGCTGTGCTTAGAGCAGGGTATCGCGGTGCTATGTGAAAAACCTTTTGCCATGAATACAGATGAAGTGCAATGCATGATTGATGCTGCAACGGCAAATAATACTCTGCTAATGGAGGGGCTCTGGACCTATTTTCTTCCCCATTATAATTTTGTTTTAAATAAACTGACTGATAAAACTTACGGCAATCTACGTAAAGTTGAAGCAGATTTCGGTTTCGCAAGAGAATTTAACCAAGAAGCTAGGCTGTTTAATAAATCATTAGGCGGAGGCAGTCTTTTAGATATTGGCATTTATCCTATTTTTGCAGCACTAACTACCCTTGGCGTGCCCGAGACCATGACCGCTGATGCAACATTTTTTGCTAATGGCGCAGATTCTTCCTGTTCCATGGTCTTTAACTATAAAAATAACGTGGTAGCCTTATTAAAATCGACACTCTTGGAGTCGACGCCGAGTGAAGCTGTGTTTTATTGTGAACAAGGCAATATTAAAATTAACAGTGGCTTTAACAGCCCTTCAACCGTCACTTTAATAACTGATACAAAAGAAGAAGTTATCTCTTTTAATGGCAAAACATTTGGCTATGATCACCAAATCAACCATTTCAATGAACTGTTACGTCAAGGGAGAAAGGAAAGCCATATCATGACCTTTAATTTTAGTCGCCAGCTTATCGAGACTTTAGATAGCGTTAGAAAACTTATTGATTTGAAATATTAATTGTAGATATTGATTGTAGATATTGATTTGAAATGTTGATGGTTAGCACTAATAAAGTCATGTTAATGGTATCGCCCTTTTAACGCCAAGCGTCTTAAGCAATAAGCCATTATCAATGCATATAACGCGGTGATAATGGCTTTATTTTATTGACGCTTTATGACTGTTCTATCGGTAACAAAGTTATTTCAACACGGCGATTAAGCTCGCGACCTGCAGCTGTTTTGTTAGTTACTGCCGGTTGTGTTTCGCCAAAGCCAACAGTTTCTAAACGATCACTAAGGATTTTTTGTCCACGAAGATAATTAGCGACTGAGCCAGCTCGGTCTTCAGACAATTTCTGGTTATGCTGGGCAGAGCCACTAGAGTCAGTGTGACCAGAAACAACAATAATGGTTTGGTTATATTCTTCAAGCACCAAAGAAACAGAATCTAATACGCTAGTAAAATTGCTGTTAATGTTTGAGCTGTTCGAAGCAAAAGTAATGTTGCCTGGCATAACAAGGTTAATTTTGTCGCCGTCACGCACAATACTCACGCCACTATCGCGTAATTGCTTACGCAATTTAGCTTCTTGAGTGTCCATATAGTAGCCAATACCACCGCCGATTGCGGCGCCACCTGATGCTGCTGCTAAAATACGTTTATTGCGTGTTCTGCTGTCTTTGTCTTTATTGTCTATAAAGGCAATGACTGCTGCTAAGCTTGCGCCTGCAGTTGCGCCTATAGCTGTTTTACTGGTTTTACTTTCACCTGTGTAGGGATCAAATGTTGTACAGGCTTGTAGCAATAATATCGCAGATGCGGTGGTGATTATTTTTTTCATGGTGAATTTCCTTTATTGGCCTTATTGCTTATTGTACAAAGCTTGGGCTATTAATAAATTACTGCAGGGGCAGTCTTGCCATTATTGCTTTTCGTCTATGTATTTTAAGGCACAAAAAAACCCGATGGAGACTCGGGCCTGAATATA
The DNA here is from genome assembly GCF_014077245.1 of Colwellia sp. BRX8-9. NCBI lineage: Bacteria > Pseudomonadati > Pseudomonadota > Gammaproteobacteria > Alteromonadales > Colwelliaceae > Colwellia > Colwellia sp. BRX8-9. Next base: position 20,574 of record NZ_JACGVN010000014.1, on the reverse strand, counting down.
TAACGAAAATACACATATCTAAAACAGTACTAATTTTATACTTAATATTTATAACATTCAAGCTACCTAAATTAATTACTGATGTTATATTTACTGAGAAGTGTTGTACCAAGAGCGTTAACTACTATATCTTAGCGGCATGAGTATTCTATGGAAAAACCGATGACGTTAGCAGCAGATTTTAGACATTTTATTGACGACGAGGGCAACGTACTCGAACTTACTGACCAAGCAAAAGTAGTTTTTGTTTTTCTGAGTAAAATTGTATTAGCCCTTTCTGAAAATATTGAGCAACCGCTCGTTCACGTTAACTTAAAATGTAATACTCGTGCTAAGCAACTATCGTGTTCTGGAGAAATTAAAGCTAAATCAATAACCTTAGGGCTAATTGAATGGCATTGCGACACTTGCCAAGCTTGTGGAACGATTACTCATTGGCAAGGAAGTCGTTGGGACAAGCAGCAACGCGTTATACATTAGGTCTACTGTAGTAATAAAAGATTGCTAGATAATAAAAGATCGAATGCTAGACACGAACGCCAGCGCTTAAAATGTTCAGAACATACGATTTTAAGAGAACGTTCGTGGTTTACATTACTTGATTTAGCTAATTAATCGTGTCGATAATAATCACTTCACAGTCAATTAACGCCCTGAGTAAAATTGTCGTTGACTGAGTGACTTCAGCGCCATCTCCTGCGTTCATGGTGATAATTTTTGAGCTATCCTCTACTTTAAACATACCTGCTGAAGCTAATATATAAGCTTGATGGTCAATGTTATGCTCAATAACGGTTCCTTTCGCTAATTTCCCTCCATATATACGCGTTTCTTGGTTAATAAACAGCGCCTTATTTTTATCTGCTGGGTAGCCTGATACTAACAATGTCAGTGCTGATAGCTGCTCAGTAGGAAATCTCTTACTTTCCCAGCGAGGTGCCACATCGATTTTATTAGTTTCAATCCAAATTTGATAAAAAGTTAATGGGTTTTTAGTGCGATTATATTCTGAATGCACAAGACCTGTACCTGCACTCATCACTTGAACTTCACCCGCTTTCGTTGTGCCTTTATTGCCAGTACTGTCTTGATGAGTGAGCGCACCTGAACGAATAAAACTGATAATTTCCATATTACGGTGTGGGTGCGAAGGAAAGCCCATGCCCTGTTCAACCCAATCATCATTAACAACACGTAACTTTCCAAACCCCATCCGGCTTGGATTGTAATAATTAGCAAAGCTAAAATGATGTTTAGATTTAAGCCAGCCATGGTTAGCGCTACCTAAGCTTTTATAAAGATAATGTTTTATCATCAAATTTCCTCAGTATTTATTTATCTAACTTCATTTACCAGTCAAACCTTTAACCTATTAACCCTTAGTATTGACGATTACGGTCATGTGGCGCATCAAAGTGTTCCGCGGCGCCTAAAGGGACAATACCTGTTGGATTAATCGTTAAATGACTCGCGTAGTAATGAGTCTTAGTGTATTCCAAGTCAACCGTCTCTTTAATGCCAGGTACTTGATAAAGTTCATTAACATAGTTCTTAATATGATGAAATTCGCTGATTTTTTGGCGATTACACTTAAAGTGCCCATGATATACCGCATCAAAACGGATCAGTGTGGTGAACAAGCGCCAATCAGCTTCGGTTATTTTGTCAGCCACTAAATACCGCTGTTTTGATAAAAGTACGTCTAGCCAATCTAAGCTGTCAAATAAGCTGTGGTATGCGTCATTATAAGCCGCTTGTGTCGTCGCAAAACCTGCTTTATAAACACCATTATTAATAGTGTCATAAATACGCGTATTTACCGTTTCTATGGCTTCTTGTTGCTCAACGGGATAGTAATCATCAACATTACCTGTTAACTCGTTGAATGCTGAATTAAACATTCTACTGATTTCAATGGATTCATTATTAACAATCGTCTGAGTTTTTTTATCCCATAAAATAGGGACTGTCACGCGTCCTTCATAGCTAGGATCTGCTTTTAAATATAATTGGTAGGCATAATCTAACTGATAAAGTGGATCTCCCTTATCACCAAACGTCCAACCATTTTCCATCATTTTAGCTTCAACAACACTCACCGAAATAATTGTTTCAAGTTGTTTTAACTTTCTAAATATTAGTGTTCTGTGTGCCCAAGGGCACGCCAACGAAACATATAAATGGTAACGGCCCGCTTCTGGTTTAAATAGACTATTAACATCTGATGAAATTTGACTTCTAAAGCGGCTATCTTGACGAACAAACTGCCCTTTACTTTTATTGGTGTCATACCATTGGTCGACCCATTTACCGTTAACGATTAATCCCATAACAAACTCCTTAAATTTATTGATTTAGCCATTATTACTGTTACTGGCAGGTGATTTAGCTATTTTACATGTTAAGTATTTTTAATTAGCTTTCGGTATACGTGACGATCAATAGAGTACTTTCCGCCACCTTGCACAAATAGCGCAAGCGTTATCGCTAATAACGATAAAGCAAACTCATAACCGTTATTACTCATAAATAGACCATTATTGATATGAACACTAAAGATGGCCACTATCATGGTAATAGCCAAGACAAAACTGACAGGTCTAGTGAGAAAACCAATCAATAATAATATCCCGCCAAAAAACTCAGCACTACCCGCCATTAATGCCATAAAGAAACCCGGCTCAAGCCCTATAGATTGCATCCACTGTCCGGTTCCCTCTAATCCATAACCGCCAAACCAAGCAAATAACTTTTGCGCACCATGAGCGGCAAAAATCAACCCGGCAATTAATCGTAGCGGTAAGCTTGATAAAGATTGTTCAGTTTTAGTGATACTATTGATGGTATTTATAAATGACATTTTAATACTCTTTAATGACTAATGATTTAATATGTAGCTATTGTAAAGGTTGAGTTGATATCGAATAACCCCTATTATTTGTTTGTTATGTTCAAATAATTTGAACAATTAAATATCTGGATAATAGCCATGAAAACGCCACCTATTAGTATTGAAGCATTACTTGTATTAGATGCTATTGAAACGCGTGGCACTTATGCGGCCGCAGCAGAACAATTGAATAAAGTTCCTTCAGCGCTTTCTTATATCGTTCAAAAGCTAGAAGAACAGTTAAACGTGACACTCTTTCAACGACAAGGCCGTCGCGCCGTGCTAACGCCAGCAGGCAAGCATTTATTATCAGAGGGCCGTAAAGTACTAACAGCCATTAATACCCTTTCAGAACAAACTCAAACAATTGCTAATGGCTGGGAACCCAAGATCCGTATTGCTTGCGATTCCATTATTGATATAAAAACTATTTTTAAAGGCATAGAAGCATTTTTAATCGCCCATCAAAATATTGAAATTGATGTGCGAGAAGAAGTAATGAACGGCACGTGGGAGGCATTAATTGAAGATAAGGTCGACTTAGTTATTGGCGCTCCTTCACCTGTGCCCAATCAAAAAGGTATTAGGGCAATAAAAATTGCAGTGTCTGAAAATGTTTTAGTGGTTAACAAAGTACATCAATTAGCCCTTATTAAAGGGCCGCTTGAATCAGCACACTTATCAAAATATAGAAATGTCGTCGTTCATGACTCAGCTCAACATGAGATCCCCTGGTCAGTTAATATTATCCAGGGCAGTCAACATTTCTTTGTCAGCTCGATTGCGATAAAAATTGAAGCGATTATTGCAGGGATTGGCATCGGATACTTACCCAAAAACCTCATCCAACATCATATTGAATCAGGCCAACTGGTAGTTATTAAATTAGCAGAAGAGCGTCCACTGCAAGACTTATTTATGGCATGGAAAATAACCAACAAAGGTAAAGGATTAAAAAAATTAATCGCTATCTTATCAGTACAATAAAATAGCAATAATAGTTAACCTTAAGCCTTTAATTATTAATATAAATATCATTAATACAAGAGTAGACGTTTTTATCTATTTCATTTAAAGTCGCCCCACAATTTGTAGCTTAAAAGCTAATTTTTTTCTGCCGATAACTTTATTTACGGCATAAGTGTGTGAGAGACCTTTCGATGAATAATAACCTTTGGGAACAACTATTTTCTATCAGCGATACCTTAAATGAATCTGCAGAATCAAAAGAAGAAAAACTCAAAATATTAATCAAGCATTTAGCCTCTATTAATATCACCCATGAACGATCATTTGATCCAGCCGAAAATTTTGAAGCCTATGTCGCAGTCAATTTATGTGAAGCTATACATAAAACTTTAAAGTAAAACTAAAATGTAATGCAGTAATGTGACCTTGCAAATTATTATTAACTGAGCCTATTTGTTATTTAAGAACAATTAGGCTCATGTTGCTAATCTTTTGATATGAAAGTAACTATATTAACCATTCAACGGCAAACTGACTATCTGCTGGTAATAATTTATCTGCGACAAATCGATATTTAACATTTATTGGTTTACATGACTTCACTGAATTTTTTAAAGTAGCGAAGTCTTCAATATCATTTTTAAACCCCTTTGGCTGATAACAATATAGTTTCAATATCGCCAGCATATATGCTGAAGAAGATGCCATATGGGTATTACGTAATCGTTGGAATTCAGAAGTGAACTCGTCTGCTTCACTAATATTAAGGTTTTTTATACCTTTACGTAATAAGTTTGAAATTAACCTTATAAATTCTACTCGCGGAACATATTTATCTAAAAAGCTGTATTCACCCAGTGCTCGAACAGATTGCTCAAAGTCACCGATAATCAAATCGATTTCCGCTTTTTCTATGTACTGCATATCCAAACTTTTAGTTTCAATGTTATCCGCTGTTGCTATGATTTGCTCTACAATTGGAGCAAAGTCACCAGATTCTAATGAGACAACAACATCGATCCATTGCTTACGAATAAAGTGATAATTGTTTCCACCTGCAGCCCCTGAAACTATACTGTCATCTAACTTTAAAGGAATTTGTTTTAAGCCATGTTTTTTAGCGAGTTGTATTTCGTTACTAACTTCTTCTGAAGCTGCGACCTTTAATAATTTATTTCCAATAGAATGCTTTGAAGCTAATAGTACAAAAAGCTCGCACTGCTCGATACCCTCTTCAATATTTTCAGCATAATTCTCGCCACCTAAAATTTTATTGGGTGCAAACCAAACTTTATGACCTGCTGCTTTTAAGCCTTCTACAATCTTGGTTGCTGCGTCTGAATCTTTGGTGCTGTAACTTAAAAATATGTTTCTCATCTTTAATTTTCCGTATTTAAATTTTTAAAATGTTCCGATGCGGTTAACTTCATGTGTTGTAATAAATTAACTTAAGACGGCTTCAGACCTTTTATGACTTTCTATTTGTGTACGGATATTCTTATAAGCTAAATCAACTAAACTATCTTTAGATTGAGACTTTGCTATTGAGTCACCTGGATCATAGTTCTTGGCAATATCACATTGTTCTTCGATATAACTCATTAATTTTTGTTGAGTGATATCTAACAATTTCACTAACTCGCTCTTGTTTTCTTCTTTAGCACGAGCGATTTCTGCTTGGTAGTATACGGTTAACTCTTCTGATTCAACTTCAAGTCGTTCTTTAACAGCAGCAATTCCACCGGCGGTGTCTTGCTCGATACTATGTGCGTCATTCTCAGCTAAGGTTTCAGAAAACTCTCTAATACTCTCATCATTCATCAGTGTTAGACTAATTTTTGCCCCACTAGTGACTGAAAGTGTAATTTCACTTCCCGTTAATTCTTGACCAAAGCGATTACGATGAACGTCTTTACGTGTGACATTGCTGACATCTTTGTAGTAAAAAGAGTTTGACTCACGGCCAATGTATTTATCAGCAATAAAATCATAGTAGGTGGAGAAAACATCAACTTTTTCTTTAGTTAAGAAAATATATTGTATTGATCTTACCGCACAAACTAATTGCCCATTGCTATCAAAACGAACCGCTTGTTCATTTTGCTTATTAAGTCGAGGATGACTATTTTCTTGGATATACGACCAATCTTGCAGAACAATCGACTCACTTTTTTGACCATCACTTCGTTGATAAGTAATATCTGACTGATCGATATTACACTCTTGCATGGCCGCTTGCTGAATTTCATTTTCGATTTTTTGTTCAATAAGTTTATTTATTTTAACACCGCTAAATAACTCATTATCTTGATGACTAGGTAAATTATTGAGTATCTCAGAGCGGTGTGTCTTAATTGTTTCAATCAAGTTACCGTAGGTTGTTAACATCACTTCAATAAGCGAAAGGTTACCCACGTTTTTAAACTGCTTACTTTTCTGGCGTCGATTGCGAATAAACCAGAGCAAGGAAATGAACAGTAACGCCCCTGTACCTATAGCAAATATAATTTGTAAATCTAGTAGCTTGATATGTTTAAGTGTGTTCTTGGACTCAAGCATTTTATCTACTATTGGACTGATTGATTTGACAAGCATGTCAAAGTTATCAGTTAAAAACAGTGCTACCACACCAATTCCGCCAAGAGTAATGGCGAGAAAAAAGAAAAATAAAGCTGTAAATTTAGCAAATTTTCGCTTACTACGATGTTTTTCTATGCTTTTTTCGGTTTTAGATTTTTGTAGTGTTAACTCTTCTTCAGCTTGACGCGCCAAATCAATATTTTCTTTTAATGCCGTTTTTATATTTCTTTCTATTGGCCGGTAAAAGAAATCCCAAATGATGCGATTACCGCTACTTTTTTTGAACAACAATTCTTGGTTTTCAATCTCTTTTTTACCACTTTTTAAGTGGAAGTCTCCAAATTCAAAACTATTACATGTTAGTGGATAATCATCAGTACTGGCATGTGATTCAATCCAATTCTCGCTTTCTTTACTTGCGGTCACTAACTTATCGAAGTAATCTGTAATACCAACATCTTTAACATGTTTCTCTAACAATTCCCCATCTTTAGACCACAACTGAAGTATATTATGAGTATCTTTAATTAACAGTTGAAGATTATCTAATTCAAGTACATCGGTACGAGGAGAAAAAGAGAATTTATACTGATGAATCAATTCACCCTTAGCAGACCATTGACTTGGATTTTCATTTTCAGGTTTGACAATCCAAGTGTCTGATTTAAACCACTTGATGTACTCTACAGTTTTAGTAAATCCCGTTAATTCAGCGAGTAATTCACCCGTTAATCGCCAGATTTTTGTGTCCAACTTATTCTTAATAATAAGTGTTTTCGCATTAGCAAAATCAACATCATCTAAGCAGCTAACATCAGCCTCAATGGTTGCAATACATTTATAACTTCTCATGTCCCAATGCTTAATCGTTCCATCTAAGCTGACAGACAGTAAGTTACCATTAGGAAGTTCAATTAAACCAATAACTTTACCCGTATGACCATTAAGCCTTTTAACTAATCGACCATCTTTGTTGCTCGAAATTTGAATAGCATGCTCTAAATCAACAGTCAAAAAATGATCTTTATATTCTATATTTATTAGCGCCATGGTACCTATGATACGTTCATTGTGGCGAGCAATGGTTTGCTTTTCATCTTGTTCTTTACAAACCCAATTAAAGCTATTGTCTAAGCCCCACTCTATCTCATAGATACCCAAGTCTAATCGTCTAACTTCTTCTGTTTCTAGCTCTTTATCCGTAAGGGTTTTATAGCGCTGGTAACTATTGGCCATTGAATTAATATCCTATTTTATTCTTTATTAGTTAGTTAGTTAGTTACGATTTTTAATATCGTTATTCGATTCTGAACTAGACCAGTTAACATGTTCAAACATAGCCTCTCTCGCTAGGGCTAATAGCATTAATTCTTTTGCTGATGTCATATCTCCTTTTAATAAAGATTGAGCTCGAGCGTAAAGTTCTTCCATACTGCTGTAGCCACTGGCAGTGCTTTCATAACCAAATAATTCACTCCACAATGCAACAACACCACCTACCATAAGGCTATACTGCACAATCATCATCAGTATGTTATTAGCATCATTTAAGGTAGAAAAATTGAATATCTGCTGAGCTAACATAGAGCATAAAAGAATCGCGCCAAGACCAATCGCTACAATAAAGCACTTCTTTGAGAACGATGAGCATAGCAATGCCGCATAAAGTGGTCGTTTATAAAGAAGCTCAACTAAATTTTTAGCTCCTAGTTGTAATCGGCTTTGAAGAAAGCTTCGCTGATCGCCTATCCAAGTATCTCGAATCTCATCGAGGTTTTTATCAGCGGATGAGCGCCACCAATCGATTTCGGTTATAGCAATAGCATGATTAAATAATGGTAAGTGGCTCCGATAACGTCTTGGAATAATAGGCTCTCCCGATGGCGGGATATTAGACAAGTTTAAAAAACCCCTAATACGCATGGCTTCTGCGACACCTCGACTAAGCTGATACTTCCATTTCAATTCTTTTTTACCGGCGTAACGAATAACTCGCCAACAAGCGATAATAGACAATAAGGTCACTAGAATGACCCAACTTCCCTCTTCTGAATTAACTAAATTACCCGCTAATTCATAACAAGCAAATCCAACAATGGCAAACCAAAAAAACAATTTAATAAGTTTTCGATACTTTTGCTGTCCAATTAAGGCAAGATCATCGGCTAACGTAAAAATAGGGTTTGAAATTGAAAGGCCATTATCGACGTCTGGGGCAGTAAAGGTATTAGCAACGTCAATCGACTCTGATGCGCTATAACTATTATAAAATCGTAGCTCAGATAATAACTGAATAAACTCTGTAGAGATAAAGTCGGTCAATGCGTTTTCATTTCCAGCATAGCTATATGCATAGAGCTCGCCCACTTTGGGTGTTAAATGCGCTAATGCATCACTCTGGGGGAGATCAGTTAATAATAACGGAGATATATTATTAGTTACGCTAACTCTTTTGACAAAAAGGTGATGAACAAGGCCCGCAATTTGACCATCAAATTCAGAAACGGCTTTTAATGATAGATTTTCAGTATTATCAGGCCAATGAACTTCCATACCCAGTTTATATTTAACAATATCAGCGGTACCGCCACATCCATTTGCATCACATCCATCCCATAAAGCAACTAACACATTGGCATATTTTGCAATAAATAATCCCTGATTAAGGTACAGGCTATTCCTGAGATCGCCATAATCTAGATCCTCAATCGCGATTTGATAGTCACTATCAACCAACGAGTGTTTAATTTCGAGTAATTCATTACCATTTTTCTGGAGGGCTAAAACCATTTTTTTAAGCTGGTGGTAACTATTACTATTGGGTTGAAAGTCTTGTTCAAAATTTATCAGCGGCATAGGTAAACAGCCAATAATTTTTATCGCCTCACAACCTAATTCAACTTGTAATTCTAATGCCACTTCAATAGATAATAAATCTGCTCCTTCTGCTAGACCAGACATAAGCCAAATTGGCGTGACTATTTGCCTTTCGTTAACAGAAGTTTTATTAGGTTTAGCTACTGAGTTTAGCTGGTGATGCCAGTGAAGTAGCGTTGCACGAATGGTAGATTTAAGTTCCGCGCTATTGCCATTTACTGCGTCTGCATTATTAGTCAGTATGTCTCTATGACCAGTAATACCAATAATAAAGGGGAGTTTTGATGTTAAATGACTAGCAAGTAATTCCATTTTTTGAACTCGTACTTCCATTGTTATATGATTGTGATAATACCTATAAAATTAATAAAATCAAACGCTTTATAGGTATAACATGATCTAAAGCAAGGCTAAAATACTCTTTTTTAGTGTTTGTCTACGCGCGATATATTAATTGCAAATAATAAAAATCAACTTTAATAATATTTTTCATTTGAAATCAACAAGCAGATTTTTCACCAATAAATGAAATAACTTATGTTAAATTAAAGTTGTTTCATCATCTATTAACGACAATACATATTCCATATAATAGCATTAATGAAATAGCTATAACTTAGTCTGAAAAGGCTCCCAATGGGACATAGACTATATTTTTGCTTCTTCACCTGAGCTTATGGTTAAATGTGCGAGAGCGATATGAATATACTCAAAACTTGTCAGTCGATTAATTGTATTGATTCAAGTAACTGGCTAGTTAAACTAGTATGACTAGCACGATATAATAACCCCACAAATAAATTATTAAGAATATTATGGCAAAAGATAAAACAACTTATGTTTGCACCGAGTGTGGTGAAAATCATCCTCGATGGTTAGGTCAATGTTCAAGTTGTTCAGCTTGGAACAGCATCACAGAATTTAAAGAGTCCAAGGTAATAACCCAGCGCACACCAAGTAAAAACGCTCACCGAGGTTACTCTAAAGAAGATGCAAAGATAGATAAGTTGAGTGAAGTCTCTGATATGGACTTAACTCGATTTGACACCGGTAGCTCTGAATTCAATCGAGTGTTGGGCGGTGGTATCGTTGAAGGTTCTGTTATTCTTGTAGCGGGTGACCCTGGTGCGGGTAAAAGTACATTATTGTTAAAAACATGTGCTCATTTAAGTCAAATAGGTAAATCTTTATATACCTCAGGCGAAGAATCTAAAGGGCAAGTAAGAGACCGCGGTTTAAGGCTACAAGCCGACATTTCTAAAATTGACATAATGAACTCCGGTGACGTAGAGCTTATCTGTAATGTTATGGTCACCGATGGTTATAAATTCCTTGTTGTTGATTCTATCCAGACGGCATTTATTAGTTCACTGCCCAATTCTCCTGGCGGTGTTACTCAAGTCAAAGAATCCGCTGCTATGCTAAACCGACTAGCGAAAGAGCATGGCGTTACCGTAATATTAGTTTGTCATGTTTCTAAATCCGGAGATATGGCTGGGCCTAGAGTACTTGAGCACATCGGCGATTGTATGTGTAAAATAGAGCCAGAAGCTGACAGTAAATACCGAACGCTTAGAACCTCTAAAAACCGCTTTGGTGACACCACAGAAATAGCCACTTTTGCCATGACAGCCAAAGGTATGCAAGATGTTGTAAACCCATCGGCCATCTTTTTAGATAAAGATGGTGCTGAATCGAGTGGGAATATGGCCTATGCATCAAACGATACCGGAAGAACTTTATTAATCAATATTCAATCGCTGGTCACCGAATCTCAAGCTGAAAATCCTATTAGAGGTGGTGTTGGCTTTGATTATAAACGCATGCAAATGCTGTTAGCCATATTGCGAAGTCGTATGGGAGTCAATATTGGCGGTAATGATATTTACGTAAACGTGGTATCAGGTGTTAACTTAACCAAAGATGTTGGCTCAGATCTGCCTTTGATCCTCGCAATGATATCGTCATCAAGAGAGCATAAGTTTTCGGTCAATACTATTGCCTTTGGAGAAATAGGGTTAGACGGTAGTGTAAGACCCGTGCCTTCAGGTGAAGAACGCGTCAAAGAAGCAATTCGTAACGACTTTAAAGTTATTATATTACCCAAACGTAATTACAATAAACGTTTAGAAACTAAAGGGGTTACCTTGATACCCGTATCTCATGTTAAAGACGTGCTAGAAATTTTCTGACACTAGTCTTTGTACGTGAAAATACAGGTCAGCAACCTAGTTAACTAATAATTAAGTTTGTTGACCTCTATTTTTGTGATGAATAGTAAATGCTACATCTTATACAAACAAAGATGATGACAATGGCTGAAGTATGAAAATTTTTTTAATATTTCACCACGCTAATTATAATGGTGTATAACTTTTCAGATATCCTGGAACTAATAAAGTGTTAAATTAAAAAGGATTTTAATGAATCAAACTGGACTCTATGAACAGCTATTATCATTATTAAAAATATGATGGCTGACTAAATAGAGAATTCATTGGCTTTATCTGTATCCCATTTAATAACTATTTCGCATTATTTAACTCACCAATTCTGGCCATTTTATTTTGTCGGTATCAAGGCCATTTTTACAGCTCATTGGTTCATTACCTTTATAGTTTCTACATCCCCAAAACTCACCACTTTTACTTGAGCGTAACACCATTTCAGCATGACATTTTTCACACGTCGGTATGACGCTTTTACAGGCGTCATTCAAACAAAACTTAAAACCTGGGTGACGTTTTCGTGTCATCGGACTTTGGCAGCTAGTACAGGATTTCTCTTTATGCTCGCAGCGAGGAAAGTGTGAACATGAATAAAAATCGCCAAAACGCCCTGTTCGTTTCTTTAAGGTGCCTGTTTCACAAACCAAGCAGTTGATCTCATCTATAAATGATTGACTGGCTGTGCTGTCAAATTCATCAAGTTCGATGTTATGATCGCTAACAAGCTCTTTAACAAAACAGCTTGCTTCAGTCATATCGGCAATAACATAAACCCTATCTTTAGCCCTCGTTAGGGCAACATAAAATAATCGTCGTTCCTCGGCATAAGCAAAGGCTTCTTTTTTCGCGAGTAAGGCGTCGAGTAATGCTGGCGTTACTTTTTCTGAAGGGAAACCATGAGCACCTTTTTTGAGTCCAAGAATAATGACATAATCGGCTTCCTTTCCTTTAGAAGCATGAAAAGATTGAGATTCAATAGTTAATAGCGGATATTGATTATTTAACCGATTTAGATCGACTTTGTCTGGTAATTGAAACCAAAAACGCGCTAATAAATAAACACTCACCGGCTTACACGCTTTAGCTGAAATAGCCGCTAAAACATCATCGATTGCACCATTGGCCATTTCATCAACAATACCTTTTTTTGAAGAGTTTAATGCGCCATTCTCTCGTTTAAGTAATGAAACTGCAGGTGCTTTAACTTGTTTTAACGATTGTATTTTTTTCTTAATTTGAGCTGGATTTTGGCTAATAAAATCTGTTGCCACCTTGCCTATTTGATTATTAAATCGAAAGGTTTGGTCTAAAGCTGATTGAGTGGTAACACCAAAGTAATGAGCAAACCCTGTGGTTAAGGTAATGTCAGCGCCACTAAAGCGATATATCGCCTGCCAATCATCACCAACAGCAAAAACTGAACAGGCTTTATTATTGTCACGTAAGGCTTTAACTAACCGTGCTCTTGGCTCTGATATATCTTGAAATTCATCGACCATGATGTAACGCCATGGCGAATTAAATTTCCCCTCTTGCACATACCCTAATGCTTTATTAATCATATCTTCAAAATCAATTTCAGCGCGAGATGTTAAGTGTTCATCATAAGCGATTAAAATCGGTTTAAGTAACGTTAATGCTTTCGTGGTCTGTTTTGGATCAGAAGAATTGATGATCACATTATTTTCTAAAGAATGGTCTAAACACGCGGCTTTATAAAGTCCTACTAGCTGACAAAACATTTGGGCAAGTGTTGTTATCCGCCCACTTTCTTTTAAATTTTCGAGTATCACTTCATCAGGGAGTAATTCAAATTTAACTTGATGAGCATTAAAAAATGATTCTAAAGCGCTAATTAATTGCCCTTTTTTATGCTGAGCATAGGTAAATTCAAGACAATGAGTGTTAAATTTCTTATGGGTGTCTCGTTTCCACTGAATAGATGTGTGATATTCACTTTTATTGATGTAAGATGCTGTATTCCCGTTTTCATCTACCCCGTAATATTCAATATAAACATTAAGTTCAGGTAGAAAAAAGTCTGGTTGGTATTGTCTGCGCTCGATTGTTTCTACATCATGAACGTAGCTAGCTTCATACTGGTATTCTATTCCGTGGTTAAATAACCAATTGGCAATATAAAGCTCACCAAAACTTTTAACCTTCTCTCCTTTTAAACTACGAATATCATTATCGTTTAAATATTGGTAATACTCACCTAGGCTTTCAAAGTCAGAATCATTACGTTCAACGTAATAGTATTTACTGAAATACTCTATGATAAGTTGACGATATTGGGCTTGCTCATTAATCAAGGTTTCAAAACACCTTTGGATCCACTTAGCTTTTGCTTTTTCATCTTCGGCGAATACCGATAAACTAGGCTTTTTTCCCTCAACTTGAGCAATAATATTAAGGCCTAAACGATGAAAGGTCATTGCACTAATTTTATTAGTCAATAATTTTTCTTTTATTCTTATATCCATTTCATCAGCCGCTTTTCGGCCATAAGCTAATAATAAAATGTCACTATGCTGCGCTTGTTGGCTGTTAAGTAAATAACCGGCTCGGCCAACCATCACACTGGTTTTACCTGTTCCTGCGCCAGCTAACAACAAGTTATTATCATTGTCGATAATACAGGCGCGCTGTTGACATAACGTTAAAGGATTAGACTCGACACGATCAAAGAAAGCTTGGTGGGCTTGAAGCTGTTGCTTAATATAACGTTCACGACAATCCTCTATAGCTTGCTCTTGCCAGTGATGGTAATTCGACAGCTGCTGCAGCTGCTTAGCAACCATCGGCAGTGTTTTGCTGGTGTTAATCCAAGGAAACCAACGTTTGAGTTCTTGATTGACTAATGACTGAATAACATCAATATTTGACTGACGTAAATAGCGAGTGGTGATAATTTTTTTGATGGTCGTTAATAAGGCATTAACTGGCTTAATGTTGGCTAACGCCCAAAGTTTCTCACACTGGCTCTTATGTTCGCGTTTAGCATTGAAGGCAAGCATACTATAAGCATAACTTTTATCTGCTGTTTGCAATGTCATTATGTGCCCAAAAAAGCTGATATGAAACATTGGCGGTTTTATAAGTTCTTGCCATTTAATTTGGCTTAAGGTGTTTTCAACATCAATAGATAAGCCGATTTCAGTAATATTAATTTTCGTAGTTTTACCAATAAAGCGCCCAAAAACACTTGAAGATATACATTTCATTTACAGCACAAACCTAGATATAGAAAAATTCGACTTACCCTAAGCTGCAATTCTACCACTAGTCTAAAGGTAATTCTGTGTTAAGCAGACCAAATTTCATATACGCTCAACAAATACTCGCATTTAAATTTTATAAGATAATTAACAATTAACAAGACACTCATCCTAAACTGAAGTAGCTTGAAGCTTATTTTCATTATCAAAAACAAAAAACGACACACTTACTTTTAAGCTCAAACCTTAATTGGCTTAACTTTCTAGGTAAGACATGTTTAATATCATAGTACTCAACCACAAACAATTAACAAGACACTCATTCTAAAATGAAGTAGTTTGAAGCTTCTTTTCATTATCAAAAACAAAAAAACGACTTGCTTAACTTTAATTTCAAACCTTAGTTGGCTTAACTTTCTAGGTAAGACATGTTTAATTTCATAGAGACAATTAACAAGACACTCATTCTAAACTGAAGTAGCTTGAAGCTTATTTTCATTATCAAAAACAAAAAACGACACACTTACCTTTAAGCTCAAACCTTAATTGGCATAACTTTCTAGGTAAGACATGTTTAATATCATAGTACTCAACCTCTGCCGTTCATGTAAGGTATTCAAAATTGCCCCAGTTTTTTCTGTAAATAGATCAAGGTGTTCAACAAGAGTTACAAATTTGTCATCACTTAATCTACAAACTAAATCTTATTTAATGTCATTGTAATTCTTTGCTTCCCGCCCTACACTCGGTTTCACAATAAAATAAGAATAACAAGAACAACAATGGCTCAGAATAATAAATTCACTACGCTGTTTGTTAATTACACGGCTAATATTAAGCGCTATATCAATAAAATCGCCAGTCCTGATGACATTGATGATATTATACAAGAGACGTTTATTCGAACTTATGAAGCCGATCTCAAAGAAGAAATAAAATACGCTCGTAGTTTTATTCTTAAAACAGCTAAAAATCTTGCGCTAAATCACGTAAATAAGTGGGATAATAAATACAGTGATTCATTAGATGATTCTGCTGACGCTTTGACTGGATTAACCTCACTGAAATTTGAAGAACAATTTGAGAGTAAGGAACGTTTCTTATTATTTTGCCGAGCGACAGAGCAATTATCTATCGTAGTCCGCAAAACATTTATATTAAAAAAAGTTTACGGTTTCAGCCAAAAGGAAATAGCTAACTATTTAAACCTTAGTGAAAGTACGGTTGAGAAACATGTCGCTAAGGGCTTATTAAAGTGCGCTGAATATATGGAAAGGATTGAGCAAAATAGTACACCAAAAGCTTCAACCTTAAAAAATAACGCACGTTCAATTATAAAATAAAATATAAATTAAAAAAGAATATTGTATGACAACAGTTAAACCATTCACCAGTAAAGCCGACATCAAAGCACAAGCAAGTCTTTGGGTAAGCAAAATTGATCGGGGTCTTTCCAATAAGGATAAACTCGATTTTCAACTATGGGTGAATCAAAGTGATTTTCATCGTAAAACCTTATTTTCTTTAGCTGCACTTTGGGATGATTTAAGTGTACTCAATGAGTTAAGTGCACTATTTACATTAGAAAAACCGATTCAAAAAAAGCATAATGTTATCGCTAAATATGCCGTTGCAGCAGGCATTGCCTTTATTCTGTTATTTGCGGGTAACTTCTTTGTTAACATCACACCTTTTATTGATGACAATATCGAAAAAAGATTTGTTGAAGTAAGAACGTTGCAAACAGAGATAGGACAGCAAACCCGGTTTTCACTGTCAGATGGCTCCAGAATTAAACTTAATACCAATAGTTTAGTTGAAGTCAGTTATTCAAAAAACAATCGCTTATTAACATTGATTAAAGGCGAAGCAAACTTTGATGTTGCCAAAGATAAAAGTAGACCCTTTACCGTAACAGTTGGCGAAAAATCATTTACCGCGTTAGGCACAATCTTTAATGTAAAAAGAAAATCTAATGAAAACATGGAGCTTGTTGTCACCGAAGGTCAAGTATTAATGACCAAGTCGAACCAACCATTAAATAAAATAGCAAAGATGTTATCTACTTTACCTAAAGAAAAATTACCTGGTTTATTGATAACATCTGGTGAAATTGCCACCATCGAAAATAATATTCAAACATCAAATAAAAAAACTTCATTTGAGCAAATTCAACGAGAACTTGCTTGGCAACAAGGTATGTTAGTTTTTAATGGCAAACCACTCGATGAAGCATTAGCCGAAATCAGTCGTTATACCACTACAACCTTTGAAATTAAGGATGTTGAACTCAATAAAATAAAAGTGGCCGGTTACTTTAAGGCGAATGATATTGATGGACTCCTTAAATCGTTAAGTAGTAACTTCAATATTCAATTTGAAAAAGTAAATGAAAACTCAATTCATTTGAGCTTAAATACTACGAAATAACTTTAAATACTCCCTATCTTTTAACTCAATATATTTTTTATAAAATATTATAGAGGAATTTTCCTTCTGAACTGTTTATTAACACTGCAAGGTTGGCAAAAGTTATTTTGTCGTTTTCAACTTTCTGTATTTCGGCCGTTAACAAGCGCTACATTTTTTATATGTACCTGTCTTATATTCACGTCTGGAGCATTTGCCGAAAGCTTGATCAACTTTACAGTAAAGGAACAGCGTGCTGATAAAGCGCTCATTTCATTTGCATTACAGGCAAATAAAACGATTTTATTTTCCTATGACTTAACAAAAGAACATTATGCAAATGAGTTAAAGGGCAAATATTCGGTTAAAGACGGTTTACAACAACTTTTAAAAAACACCAACTTAACCGCTGTTATAGATAACGCTGGTCAACTGAGCATAAAACTACATAAACATCTCAGGAGTAATATAACAATGAATAAAAGCACAATGCTCAAAGCAGCTTTAGTTCCACTAATGCTAAGCGCAGCAAGTCAAACAGCACTTGCCCAAGAGCCTGCTCAAGTCAGTGAGCAAGAAGTAGAAAAAATTTCGGTTATAGGAAGCCGTGTTGCTGGTCGTTCTGCAGAAGATTTACCTGTTCCCGTAGATATTTTGTCTGCTGAAGCTTTGCTTAACACTGGGCAAACAGAAGTCGGTAGAATGTTACAAGCCATAGCCCCATCATTTAACTTTTCAAGCTCATCGATTAGTGATGGAACTGATGCATTGCGCCCTGCAACCTTGCGTGGCTTAGGTCCTGATCAAACATTAGTGTTAATCAACGGCAAACGCCGCCATCAAGCGAGTTTAATTCACATTAACACCTCAGTTGGACGTGGTACTGCTGGTACAGATATGAATGCTATTCCTGCCGCATCTATTAAGCGTATTGAAGTATTACGTGACGGCGCCGCTGCGCAATATGGTTCAGATGCAATTGCCGGTGTAATTAATATTATTCTTAAAGATCAGAGTGAAGGTGGAAGCGTCGGTGTTTCTTATGGCGAGAACTCAGCTGGCGATGGTGAAACTACGAATATCGATATTTCTAAGGGTTTTGCACTTGGCGATAATGGCTTCCTTAATACCACGTTAAATATACGTGATAGAGGCTACTCTGACAGAGCAGGCTTACATGGCTCATGTCAATTTTCAGGTTGTACCCAGCTTGATAATGGCGATTTTTTATTAGGCGATCCGCGTGAAGCTACCGCGACTCGTGAAACATTTCGTATTGGCGACGCAGACTCCGAGCAAATAGGACTAACGATAAATACTGGCTACGATTTAGCTGATGGTCATTTGTATGGTTTTGTTACTTATTCAAGCCGTGATAACGAATCTGCAGCTTTCTTTCGCCATAATGCGAACGGCGGAGGTAACGCACAGCTTCAAGATGGTGATGCAACTATTCCTGCTGGATTTTTACCTAAAATCAATACTGAAATAAAAGATATTTCATACAACTTTGGTTATAAAACTGAATTTAGTAATGATTCATCATTAGATTTATCATATACCTATGGTGAAAATAATATTGATTACACGACTCGGGATACAATAAATTCATCTTATGCTAATTCACTCATCTACACCTCAGCACTATCCGCTAATGAGATTCGTAGCTCAATTCCTCGCGAAGCGTTTGCTTACGGCTTAGAACTCACCTTACAAACAATTAATATGGATTACACTCAAAATTTTGATTGGTTTTCTTTAGCTATGGGTACCGAGTTTCGCACGGATGAATTCAGAGTAAAAGCAGGTGATGAATATTCATACAGAGACTATGATACCGATGAACTCGGTAATAGCATATATGAGACAGATCGCAGTGCAGGAACACAAGGATTTGGTGGTACAGCCCCACTACAATCTGTTGATGAATCTCGTGATGTAATTTCTTTTTACATTGACACAGAAGCAGAAGTCACTGACAACCTAATTATTAGCACAGCGGTTCGCTATGATGATTACGACGGCTTTGGTGATAGCACTAATTTCAAACTTGCTGCTAATTGGTCAATTACTGATGATGTATCATTGCGTGGCGCCACAAGTACTGGCTTTAGAGCTCCGTCAATGCAACAACTTTATACTGATAATATTAGTACTCAATTCCAGACAAATCCTAATGGTGGGGACCAAATTGCAGTACAAATTGGTACTTTCCGAAATGACAGTATTCTAGCGCAAGCTATTGGTATTCCTGAGCTAAAAGAAGAAGTATCAACCAACTTTAGTATTGGCTCTGTTGTAAGAGTTACCGATGATATTAATTTAACTGTTGACTTTTATTCTATCAAAATTGAAGACCGCATTGTGTTGAGTAATTCATTAGGTAACGGTTTATCGTCAGCGCTTGATGCGGCATTAGCTTCTTCTGGAGCAGGTGCAGGGCAATTCTTTTTAAATGGTGCTGACACTAAAACAACAGGTGTTGATATTATAGCAACATGGAATACAGAAGTAATGTCTGGCACATTAGACTTAACATTTGCCGCAAACTTTTCAGAAACAGAAGTTACCGATACTTATACTCCAGCAGGCAGTGCATTAGGTGGAATTTCACCTGAGGATGTTTTTTCAGAGCAGGCGATTTCTATTATTGAAGAATGGCAACCTCAAGACCGCATAAGTTTAAGTGGCTTATATAAAATTGGCGATTTCACAGTTAACTTAGCCTTTAATCGTTACGGTGAATACACGGTTCTTGATGGTGAAAGACAAACATATGGCGCTGAAGTATTAACAGATTTACGCGTGAATTATCAATTTAACGATGAGCTATCATTTAACTTCGGTGGAAATAACATTTTTGATGTGTACCCTGATAAAAATGAAATAGGAAATTCTCGCTCTGGCACTATTGTTGACGCCAATGGCAATGTTGTTGTCAGTAGTCCTGGTGTGTTTACTTATTCACGCCGTTCAGCACCTTTTGGTTTTAATGGTGCTTATTTCTACGCCGGTGCTGAATACCGTTTCTAGTTGTATACTTAAACCATATACATATACTGGTTTCAAATAATTTAGCTATAAGTAAATTATTACAATCAAAAAAGCAAAGTGATCACACTTTGCTTTTTTTAATTTATTTAATACACAAACGAAACAACTTAAAACAAATACAAATAACCTCCCCAATCGCTGTTTCTTTAAATATCAAATTAACAGGACACTCATCCTAAATTGAACAAGTTTTCCCTTTGTACTACGCTAAAGTAATCAAGCTACTTTATCTTAGGTGAGTTATGGCCACGCCAAGGAAGCAACAAATCAGTTTAGTAGACACACCTTATTACCATTGTGTGGCGCGTTGTGTTCGACGCGCTTTCTTATGTGGTGAAGATACCTT